>JBCDFC010000104.1:0-16256 GCA_039178805.1 Pseudomonadota bacterium
CGGCCCCGCCGCGCGCGCAGAGGAGTTGACGCCACATCTCATCCAAGCGCCACCCATCGGGGTGCGGGGTGGCCAGAACGATGTAGCGGACGCCCTCGACGCTGTCGTCGGGAAGCCCCGTAAGCATCGCTCGAAGCTCGATGCGCGGTCCGTCGGGTCCTTCGCTCGGGCTTCGGGCGAAATCGACGCTCACCTCGGGCGCACCCTCGAGACTCGCGGGAAACGCGCGCACCGGACGGGGCAGCAGGTCGAGCAACCGCGCTGCCGTTCGCTTGCCCCAAGCGGGGCGATCCGAGGGCTGCCAATTCGCGCCATCGCTCTCGCGGTCGAAGCCTGGACGGTCGCTATCGGCCGCGACGCAGGCCTGCGGCTCCGTCGTCAGGTCCAGCACGCCGAGCCGGCCCCCGTCATGCGTGACGATGTAGCGCCGCGCGCTCAGCGTCGGCAGCGCGATCTGCTCGATGGCCCCCCCACCGCAATCGGTGAGTGCGATGCCGTTCGCGGGCGCGTCGTAGCGAAAGCTGCCGGTGATCGTTATCAGCGCCCGATCTTCCGTCACTTCCAGGGTCGGCGTGCCATCGAGACGCGTCAGGCTCGAGCTGACACAGCCAGAACTCAGCGTCGCGGTCCCGCCGTCACCGGTGCGCGCTGCGCAGAGCTGCGGGGTGATCTGCCGCTCCTCGGCGCCTGCGCCTGGTGCGGCGAAGAGGGCGATAAGGAACGCGACGGCGCAATTGGCGGCCCGGGGCATCGGCAGTGTCTCCTTGCAGCAGCGAGCGCGAGCGTGACGCCCCCCGCAGCATTCGGCAAGCACCGGTCGCTGTCTCTCGTCCTGCCGTCAGCCGGATGTGCCGCCACCCCGCGCGGCATGGAGTGCAGCAACGGCGCAGGAGGCGAGGCGCGCCATGTCGTCGTCGGCTCGGCTCGACAGGATGATCGGCACCAGCGCGCCCATCACCACGCCCGCCGCCTCGGCATGGGCGATATAGGTAAGCTGCTTGGCCAGCATGTTGCCCGCATCGATGCCCGGCACCACGAGCACTTCGGCAAGCCCGGCGACCGCGCTGCGGATCCCCTTGCTGCGCGCCGCCTGAAGATCGATCGCGTTGTCCATGGCGAGCGGCCCATCGACCACGCCGCCTCGGATCTGGCCGCGATCCGCCATCTTGGCCAGCAACGCCGCATCGACCGAGCTTGGGATCTGCGTGTTGACGGTCTCCACCGCCGAGAGCACGCCCACCTTCGGCTCTGCGATCCCGATCGAGCGCGCAAGGTCGATGGCGTTCTGCACGATATCGACCTTGGTCATCAGATCGGGCGAGATATTGATCGCCGCATCCGTCACCAGCAGCGGATGGGAGAGCCCAGGCACATCCATCACGAACACATGGGTCAGACGCCGTCCGGCCCGCAGCCCCTGTTCGCGGCGCAGGCAGGCCCGCAAAAGCTGATCGGTATGGAGATGCCCCTTCATCACCGCCGCAGCACGCCCCTCCGCCACCAGATCGACGGCGCGATGGGCCGCGGTGTCATGGTCGAGCGCCTCGACGATCTCCACACCGCTGAGATCGGCCCCGATCTCACGCGCGGCGGCATCGATGCCCGTGGGGTTGCCCACCAGGATCGGCGCAATGATCGTGTGCCGCATGGCCAAGAGCGCGCCGCCGAGTGCGTTTGCGTCCTCCGGCGCCACGACCGCCGTCGGTATCGGGTCGAGCGGCTCGGCCTCCGCCAGCAAGGCCTCGAAATGCCGATGGCGCCGCACCGTAAGGCCCGGAACCTCGAGTTCCTCGAAAGTCAGCTTCTCGGCAGGCGCGATGACGACGGCGTCTCCTTCTAGGATGCGCACGCCATCGGCAGGGCGATCGACCATTGTCTCGAAGCGCACGCGCCGGTCGCCCATCTTCTCGGCGACGCGAACCCGCGCGACCAACTCGTCGCCCGCATGCGCCCGGGCGAGAAACCGGAAACTCTGACTTTCGTAGAGCGTACCAGCACCGGGGAGCAGGTTCCCGAGGACGGCCGACACCAGGCTGCCAACCCAGAGCGCGGGGGCGATCGCCTCGTTCCTGCCATCCCCGTCGCCGTCCCGGTCGATCAAGTGCAGCGGGTTGTGGTTCCCCGAGGCTGTCGCATGGACATAGAAGTCGTCCTCGGTGCAGATCCGATGGAGCGCGGCCTCCTGACCCAAGATCAGCGCGTCATAGGGGATGTTCTCGACGATCTTCATCGGCTGGCTCCGGGCAAGGGGACGCATCTGCAGCATTTCCGGAAGGGCGCGATGTGCAAGTCCTCTTCGCAGATGCACACGCGCTTCTCGGCGGGCGATGCCGAACTGCGACCGGTTCGTCGCGGGGTTCGTCGCGGGCTTCGTCGTGGGGTTCACGCTTTATCCACCATGCCGCCCGCAGGATGCGCGTGGAGCGGAAGGAGGCGAGGCGATGGCGGCACTGGCAGAGCTTGCGAAACGGAACAGCGCGGCGGAGCTTGCCCGTGCCGCGTTTCGGGAGGGACGGGCGGAACGGGAGGAGGGCGTGATCGATGCCCGCTTCCATCAGCACAAGAACGCCAACCCGTTCTTCGGTTTCGTTGAGGTCGAGATCGCTGGCACCCGCTTCGTGATGTTCTCGGCGAATGATGATTTGGTGGCTATGAGCTTCTTTTGGCACGGGGCGGAGGCGTGGGAGCCTGCTTCGCTGCAGATCTGGCAGGACTGGGCACGCGATGCCGACCGCGTCCTCGATGTCGGCGCGTTCTCGGGCGTCTACGCCCTCGCGGCGGCTGCGACGGCGCCGGGGGTCGAGGTCCTCGCGGTCGAGGCTGCGCGGCGCACCTGGGCGCGGCTCCTTCTCAATGTGCAAGCGAACGGTTTTGGTAAGCGGGTCAGGACAGTGAACCGCGCGGCCTCAGATGGGCCGGGCTCCGTCGTCTTCAATCGGTTCCGCGGGGAGAACATCCTTGGCATCGGCGACGGCTTCCTGCCCAAAGACGGGCTGCCGGCCCTGGCGGCTGAGGAGCAGGTCGAGACCGTGGCCGTCGATGCGCTTCTCGCGTCCGAAAGCTTCCGGCCCGATGCGGTCAAGGTCGATGTCGAGGGGGCGGAACTGCTCGTCCTCGACGGCATGGCCGAACTTCTCTCGCGCCACCGGCCGCGGCTCTTGATCGAAGTGACGCCCGATACCGCTGGGCCCGTGATCGCAAGGCTCGCGCGCCACGGCTATCGGTCTGCCGAGGTGGATGAGGGCGCGCGCCGCTGCCGGCCCACCGATGGCCGTATCGGCAAAGTAGGCAACCTCGCGGCGGAGTTCGCGGGCGTTCCAGCCTAGTGGTCTGACCGGGGCGGAACGAACTCACGCGCGTCATCGCCGGGCTTGACCCGGGTATCCAGAAAACCTCTACCTTTGAATAGCTTGGAGAACGCTGGATTGCCGGATCAAGTCCGGCAATGACGGTATCAACTGTCTCGGTCAGACCACTAGGAGCATAGCGGTCTGCGCAATGGCAGCCCGGCGCGAAGGTAAGGGGTGTCAGCTACGCGATCCGCCATCGCCATCGTGTTCTGCGAGGATCCGGCGCAGCTCGGTCTTGAGGATCTTGCCGTAGTTGTTCTTGGGCAAACGCCCGAGCGTGAAATAGGCCTTGGGCCGCTTGAACCGCGCAATCCGCTCCAGGCAGTGGCGATCGAGCGCGCCCGGATCGAAGGAAGCGCCCGCAGCGGGGGTGATGAAGGCAACGACCTCCTCGCCCCAGTCCGCGTGAGGACGGCCGATGACAGCTGCCTCATGCACGCTGGGATGTTCGAGCAGCACCTCCTCGATCTCGCGCGGATAGATGTTGGTGCCGCCTGAGATGATCATGTCCTTGGATCGGTCGACCAGCGTGAGGAACCCGTCGGCATCGAGAAAGCCCAGGTCCCCCGTCGCGAGCCAGCCGTCGCGCATCGTGCGCGCTGTCGCCCCTGGGTTTTGCCAATAGCCGAGCATGACGGTGGCGCCCCTGACCTCGACCTCACCGGTCTCACCCGGGCCGAGCAGCTGGCGGTTCTCGCCGACGACCCGCACATCCACGCAGGACTGCGCGCGGCCGACCGAGGCAAGGCGTTCGCGCCAGCGGGGGTGCTCGCGATCCGCGACCGCCGCGCGAGAGAGGGCCGTGATCGTCATCGGGCTCTCGCCTTGGCCGTAGATCTGAACGAAGCGCGGGCCCATGACCGCTACAGCCTCGACGATATCGGCGCGATACATCGGTCCGCCGCCATAGACGATGGTGCGGATGCCCTCGCCACTGCTGCCCGAGGCGCGGGCCCCATCGACGAGCCGGCGCACCATGGTGGGTGCCGCGAAAAGGTGAACATCGCAGAGCTGAGGCGCGAGGGCCAGGATCTCGGCGGCGTCGAACCCGCCTGAGGGCGGAATGGCGTGGCGCGCGCCGCGCAGCACATGCATCACGCTGTAGAGGCCGGCGCCATGGGAAAGGGGGGCTGCGTAGAGGGCTGTATCCGTGCCGTGCACCGCATCCACATCGATGAAATAGGTATAGGCCATCGCCGCGATGTTACCGGCCGAGAGCATCACACCCTTGGGCCGCCCTGTGGTGCCCGAGGTGTAGAAGAGCCAGATCAACGTATCGCGCACCATCGGCGCTGGAGGGCCCGCTGGCGCGTGCTCTCGCAGCCTGTCGAATGCCGGGCCCGGAGCTTCGAGCAGTTGGCAGGACGTGAGATCCGCGTCCCGCAGGGCCGCCTTCAGATCGGAAGCGAGATCGGGTGAGGCAAGAACGAGGCGCGTATCGGCGTCTTGGAGGATCCAGGCGGCTTCGCGGGGATGAAGCTTGGCGTTGATCGGGACGGCGACGAGGCCTGCATGCCATATGGCGTAGAGCGCCTCGAGATAGGCGGCGTCGTTCTTCATGAAGATCGCGACGCGCTTCCCTGCGGCGAGTTGAAACGCGTCGGCGAAGGCCGCGGCGATGCCCGCGACGCGTTGGGCGAAACCGGCATAGTCGGCGATGACCGCGGTGCCCTGGAGGAGCGCTGGCGCCTCGGGGGTATGCTGAGCCGCTCGGGCGAGCCATTCGGCGGGGTTCATGGCTGAGGATCCCGTTCTCGAGGTCTGGGCGGCGATGGCCGTTCGCATTGCGCTGGCGTCATCGAAAGCCGGGCGGGCTTGCGGTCGCCCCGACTTCGGGTGCTGCGCCCCCTCAGCGGCCCGCCCACCAGCCGCGCCCGCCTGGGGCATCGTGGATGTCTCAGGCTCACTTAGCCGCTGCGCCTAAGATCGTTCCAGGTGTCGCGGAGGCGGAAGACGATATCGGCCGCCGGCAGGAACCAAGGGTTGCCGCGATGCCAGACGCGGGTGGGCAACGCGGTTTTGGCAAAGGCGGTCTCCGCCTCGGGCGTACCCAGCATCGCGAGTGCCGCTTTGTGGCCGAGATAGGGGGCCATTGCGTTGCCGCTGCCGGAATAGCCCATGGCGTGCCAGATGCCGTCGATCCGTCCCACATTCGGCAGTCCTTCGAAGCTGAAGCCCGTGTAGCCGCGCCAGCTATGCGTGAGCGCGATATCGCCGAGATCGGGGAAGACCTGCGCGATCAGGCGTTTGAGGGTGTTTCTGACCGTCGGCTCGGTGGCATCGTAGAGGGCTGCCCGTCCGCCGAAGACGATGCGGCTGCCATCGGGTGAGGGGCGGAAATAGCAGTGTCGCTCGCGGCTTTCGACGACCATGCGACCCTTGGGAAAGAGGTCTTTCATGCGGTTGGCGCCGAGCGGTTCCGTGGCGACGATGAAGCTCGGCACCGGGATCACGCGTCGGCGCTGGGCGGGCAGGATGCTTGGCGTGTAGCCGTTGGTGGCGGCGAGCACTTGGCCCGCGCGGACCGACCCCCGCGCGGTTTCCACCCGCATGGCGGCACCATCTTGTGCGATGGCGGTGACGGGTGTCCCGGCCTCGAACCGGGCGCCTGCGCGGCGGGCGGCGGCGATCAGGCCCTTGACCCATTTGGCCGGGTTGAGCCCGCCATGGCGGTGGAAGACCACACCCCCCCGATAAAGATCGGAGCCGATCTCTTCGCGCTGCCGCTCACGCGGGATCATCTCGAAATCAAGCGGGATGTGGCGGGCGAGGGCTTCGAGCCCGCGCGCCGTCTTCTCGTACTCATCATTGCGCCAGAGACCGCGGAAGCGGCCGGTTTCGCGGAAGTCGGCATCGATCCCTTCCTCCGCCATAACGCTGTGAACGAAGGCCATGCTGTCGAGATGGGCCTCGCGGAGGAGGGCGCGGGCTGTCTCGGCGCCGAAACGGGCGGTCATCGCGTCGAGCGAGAGGCGGTGGCCGCCGCCCACCATGCCGCCGTTCCGGCTGGAGGCACCGATGGCGAGGGGGCCCGCTTCGAGCACCAAGACGTCGCGGCCGGCTCGGGCGAGGGTGCGGGCGGCGGAGGCGCCGGTCAGGCCTGCGCCGATAACGAGAACCTCGACCTCCGCTGGCAGGGGCGCTGGATCTTCGGCAGCGGGCTCTGGCGGTCCGGCATCGTCCCACCAATAGGGTGTCTCGGCGATCATGCTTTGCCCTTTGCCATGCGGTAGCGTGCAGCGGTCGAGTACCGTCGGCGAAAGTTGTAGCATGGCGGCGGGCATGATGGGCCGGGTCGCGGTGCGGGCGGCGAGACGGAGAAGCGGGAAGGGATCGATGAAGCCGCATCGGGAGTTCTTTCAGATCGATGAGGACCGCTGGCAGCCGCAGGAGGGTTATCCTGAGGGTTTCGAGGTGCAGATCCTGGTCGACGATCTCGATCCGGTGCTGCGGACCGGCTCCCGCACGGTGCTGCAGCGGATCGCACCCGGCGCCTTCACCCATGGCCAGCTCGTGCATGAGGAGGCGGAGGAGGTCTTTCTCTGGCAAGGCGATCTGGTGGTCGGTGGCGATGCAGAAGGTCATGGGGCTGAGCATTTCTACGCCCCCGCCTATGCCTGTCGGCCGGGAGGCGTGCCGCATGGGCCGTTCCGGTCGGAGAGCGGGTGCCTGATGCTCGCCGTCTTCTACTATGCCAACGGCGCTTGAGCGATCAGGCGATCACGGGCAGGGCGGCGACGCTGTAGGAAAGGCCGATCTCGCGGCCGCCTTCCTCATCGATGAGCCGGGCGCGGAAGAAGGGGGTTGGCTGAATGCCGCTCAAGGCTGGGACCGTGCCACAATAGAGGACGGTGCCCGCGCCGAGCCGTCCCTCCGACGCGTTCGGGCCGCCGGCGATGATCTCGCCAAGCGGCAGCATCGCGGCCAGCCGCTCGTCTTGGTAAGCCGCCCAGGTGTCGCCATCGGTGCTCATCTCTGCGGTGAGGCGGATCGCGTCGAGCCGGCCGGCAAGCGGCTCAAGCGGCCAGGCCTCGCGCGCCAGGATCTTCGCGCCGATGGCCTTGGAATGGGCGATGGAGGTCGCCTCTAGCCCGCGATCCGTGTGGTCGGAACCAAGGGTCAGCCAAAGCCGTTCGCCATCGTCCAGGATCACCGGCTCTGCCTCGCCGCCCGTCTCGTCCGACAGGGCTTCGATGCGGTCCCCTTGCGTGAGCTGCACCACGGGCGCGCGATAGTAGAGCGGCGTCGTCGAGGGGGGAGCGACGCCGATCGCGCTCAGTTCTTCGATGTGATGCGCGATCTTCGCCGCGTCCCGCCCGGTCCAACCGCCGACGATGCAGCGTGTCGGCGTGAAGGCGAAGGCGCCATCGGGGCCCGTGAAATCGAGGGTCATGCGGTCTTCCTATCCAAGGCTCGGCAGCCAGAGCGCGAGGCCCGGCACGGCGAGCAGCAGAAACGCCATCAGCAGCATCGCGGCTGCATAGGGTGCGGCCCCCGCCATCACGATGCCAAGCCCGCCCGGCGCACCCGCCGCGCGTCGCGCCGCCTGCACGACGAAGAGGTTGAGGCCCACAGGCGGCGTGATCAGCGCCATCTCGACCAGCAAGATCAACATGATGCCGAACCACACGGGATCGTAGCCGATGGCCACGACGATGGGTGCTACGATGGGGATCGTCGCCACCATGAGCGAGAGCGTCTCGATGAAGAAGCCGAGCACGATGTAGAGGCCGATGATCACCAGCATCGTCTCCAGCGGCCCGAGGTTCAGGCTTTCGAGCAATGCTTCGAGCTCCCGGCCAAGGCCCGCTGCGCCAAGCGTGTAGTTGAGATAGGAGGCCGCGAGGATGATGAAGATGATCATCCCCGTAACCTTCACGGTGCCGAGGAGGGCTGCGTGGATGGCGGCGAGTGTGAGCCCGCCGGCCGCCGCGGCGATGCAGGCGGCGATGGCGACGCCGACGGCCGCGGCCTCGGTCGGCGTGGCCCAGCCGGCATAGATCGAGCCTACGATGGCAATAAAAAGCACCAGGATCGGGATGAGGTCCGCGAGGCCGCGCAGCCGCTCCCCCCAATCCGCCTTGCGCCCCGGGCCGCCATAGCGGGGCGCCAGCATGCAGATGATCGCCGTGATCAGCATGAAGAGAAGCGCGAGCAGGATGCCCGGCAGAAGCCCTGCGAGGAAAAGCTGTGGGATCGAGGTCTGGGTCAGGAACCCGTAGACGATCAGGTTGATCGAGGGCGGGATCATGATCCCCAGCGTCCCCCCCGCCGCGATGGCGCCCGCGAAAAGCCGCGGGTCATAGCCGAGCCGCGCGCCTTGCGGTGTTGCCACCGTCGCGACTGTGGCGGCCGTCGCCACTGAGGAGCCCGAGGTCGCCGAGAACGCCGTCGCCGTCGCGATATTGGCGTGGATCAGCCCGCCCGGCAGCCAGGAGAGCCAGGCGTCGAGCGCGCGATAGGTCCGCGCCGCCACGCCGGAGCGGACCAAAAGCTCGCCGAGGAAGATAAAGAACGGGATCGCGATCAGAAGGGCCGAGTCGGACGAGGTCCAGATGATCTGCCCCATGCCGCGCACGAGCGGGAAGGCCGAGTAGAACCAGTCCACCCCGAAGGCCAGCACGAAGAGCACGAGCCCGACCGGCGCCGAGACGAGGAGGAGCGCGAGAAGCGCAATGGTGAGCCGCGTGATCACCGCGCATCCTCCGCGAGATCCAGCGTGCTCTCATCGGTCTCGGGCGCCGCGATCGCCGCCGCCCCCGCCCAATCGGCCCGCATCGCTGCCCGGATGGTGAGCGCGAGCAGGATCGCTGTTGCCAGTGTGAACCAGAGCCATCCTGCGAGCCAAACCGACTGCGGGATCCAAAGCGGTGTCTCGAGCGGCGTGTTGGAGGTCGAGCCGCGCTCGAGCGTCTTCGAGAGCACCCCCCAGCCATGCCAGAGGAGCGCGCCCGAGACGGCGAGAAGCGCCGAGAGGCTGAGAATGTCGAGCGCTGTGCGCCCCGGCCCCGGCAGCCTGCGGTGCAGGATGTCGATGCGGATATGCGCCCGTTCGACCAGGGCGTAGCCCGCAGCCCAGCTCGCCACCCCCGCCATCACATAGCCCGAGATCTCGTCCGTGCCGCCGAGAAGTCCGAAGGCCACCTGCCGCATAAAGATCTCGACCAGGATCAACAGGCACGCCGCCAGCAGCACGAGGCCGCAAGCGAGGCCTACGCCGGCATTCACCCGGCGCAGGCCCCGCAGGATCGTCTCGGCGTTCACGCAGCGCGCCGGATCAGGGGATCGCGACGCCGGTCGCGGCGCCGACGCTCGCGTTCCAGCGCTCCTTCCAATCGCCGCCCGCACGCTCGGCCCAGTCCGGCAGCACGGTGCCGACTAGGATCTCCTGCGCCTTGGCCGCATCCGCCTCGGTCACCGGCACGAGCGTCATCGAGGCCGGATCGCCAAGCGGACAGTCGGCGCGCCCGGTCAGGCAGTCGAGATCGACCTCAAGCGAGGCCGCCGCCTCGTCCCAGGCCGCCGTCTCGAAGTCGGCCGTGATCTTCTCTTGGATCAAGCTCTGCGTCTCGGGCGAGAGGCTATTCCACTTGTCGAGGTTCATGGCCGTGACGACCGGATCCCAACCGCCCAGCGGCAAGGCCATCACATGCGTCGTCACTTCGTGCCAGCCGGCGTTATAGCCCGAGCCCGAGCCCGTGATCGCGCAATCGACAACGCCCCGCTGCAGCGCCCCCGGCACTTCGGAAAAGCCGACATTCACGCCCTCCGCCCCCAGCGCATCCAAAAGCTTCGTCGTCATCCGGCCGGAGCCGCGGATCTTCAGCCCCTCGAGGTCCGAGAGGCTTTTGACCTCAGGCTTGCAGAACACGATCTGCGGCGGATAGGGCGCGATGGCGAGCATCTTGGAGCCGAAGGTGTCTTCCATGATGTCCGCCACCATGGGCTTCGCGGCCTCCACCGCCTTGCGCGCGGTCGCGGCATCGGTGGCGATCAGCGGCACGTCCAGCCCTTCGAGCGCTGGCGCATCGCCCACGGTGTAGTCGGCCACCGTCATGCCCACATCGAAGACGCCGTCGCCAAGGAGGCGGAACACGTCCCCGCCGCCCACGCCCATCTGGTTGAACGTCGTCATCTGAACGGTGATGTCGCCGCCCGAGGCCTCAGGCAGGGTCTCGGTCCAGAACGGTTCCTCGTATTGCTGAAAGAGCGGCAGGCTCGACCACGAGCCGACGACCGAAAACTCCTCGGCGAGGGCAGGGGTAGCGAGGGCGAGCGCGGTGGCAGCGCCGGCGAGAAGGCGGGTGGTGGTCATGGATCTCTCCCTGTTCTTACGCGGTCAGGCGGGGGTTCGTTGGGGGTTCAGGCGGCCTGCCAGGCGACGAGGCCCGGGGCTGCGGCATCGAGGTCGGTGACGAGCATGTGGCCGGGCTCATGCGTGGCGGCGAGCGGCAGGCGCGCATGGCGGAGCGCCATCTGCGCGGTCACCCCGCAGGCCCAGAAGGCGAGCACATCGCCCTCGGCGATCTCCGGCATATCGCCGAAATCCGGGGCCGCGACATCGGCGATCCCGATCTCCTCCGGCGCGCCGATATGTATGGGAGCGCCATGCGCGAACGGGAAGCCTGCGCAAAGGGCATGCAACTCGCCTGCGCGATCCGCCGGCACCGCGCGCATCGAGACGACCATGGGCCCGCCGAAGGGGCCCGCGGGCTTGGTCTCGATCCCGGAGATGTACATCGCGACATTGCGCCCGCCGATCCAGTGGCGGACCGGGATGCCCGCCGCCTCCATCGCCGCCTCGAAAGAGAACGAGCAGCCGATGGCGAAGGCGACCATGTCCGGCCGCCAGATCGCATCGAGCGTTTCGACGCGCTCCGCCGGCGCGCCGTCGCGCAGCACGCGGTAGGCGGGCAGGTCGCGGCGAATATCGAGGTTGTGGCCAAGGGTCGGGATCGCGCCATCGCCCGGTGCTGTGCGACCAAGAAGCGGGCAGGGGCGCGGATTAAGCTGACAGTACCGCTCGAAATCCGCGGCCTCGTCGCCCGGTACGACCGCGAGGTTGGCCTGCAGCGCTCCTGGCACGACGCCGGCCGTGGGGCGCGTCCAGGCGCCTGATCGCGCCTCCTTGCGAAAGGATTGGGCAGCTTCTGCGAGTGTACCGGTCATTCGGGCCTCCTCTGCGGATCTGCCAAGGGCAACAGAGAAATCCGTTCTCGTCAACGGATCAAAATCCGCGCAGTGTGTTCGCCTGAACAGAACACTGAGGGGAATTCGGCGATGTTCGGACTGCGCGATGCGGAGATGGTGCGCGAGGTTGCCCGTGCAGGCGGCTTCCGTGCCGCGGCAGAGGCGCTGAAGATCGCGCCCTCGGCCGTTTCTGCGCGAATCGCTCAGATCGAACGCACCCTCGGCCTCGCGCTTTTCGAACGCTCCCGCCGCGGCGCGCGCCTCGCGCCCGAAGGCCGCCGGTTTCTCGAACGCGCGAGCCTGCTCCTTGAACTTCGCGACAGCATCGCGGCTGAGCTTTCGGCGGGCGAGGGGCCGCAGGGCACGCTGCGTATCGGCGTGGCCGAAACTGTCGTACATACGCGCCTCACATCGCTCCTCAGACGGCTTCGGGACACCGCGCCGAAGATGCGGTTGGAGTTGTCGGTCGATGTCTCGGAGAACCTTCAGCGGGGCCTTGTCGAGGACACGATCGATATCGCGGTGCTGCTGCGCCAATGGGTGCCGCGCGGCGCCTTTGCAGAGCCGATCGAATGGGTCGAGCTCGGCTGGTACGCAGCACCGGGCCTCTTGCCGCGCAGGCTCGGGCCGCTCTCGCCCGCCGATTTCCTGGCGCTTGCGGCTGCTCGGGATCTCGCCGTCATCACCTTCGCGCGCCGCACCCCGCCCGCGCGCGAGGTTAGCCGCCTCCTCGCCGTGCCCGGTGCACCGCAGCCTGTGATCCACGGCTCGAGCGCGCTCGCGACCATGATCCACCTCACGCAGGGCGGCTTCGGCCTCGGCACGCTGCCCGTGCGTCTGGTCGCGGCCGAAGTTGCGGCGGGCCGGCTCGAACGCGTGGATCTCGGCCCCGCGATGGCGCTGAGCCCGCTCGTCTTCGATCTCTGCCACATCGCGCCGTCGGTCGAGCCCTATGCCCGCATCCTCGCCGCCCAAGAAGGCATCGCGGCCGGAGTGTCATGAGCGACCTGAGCGCCTTCCTTGCTCTCCCCGCCCGTCGGGCGTAGCTCCGCGGAAACCTCGCCCCCAAGGATCCCTCCATGAGCCAGCTCTTTCAGCCCCTCGATCTCGGGCCACTTCGTCTCGAGAACCGCATCATCGTGGCGCCCATGTGCCAGTATTCGGCCCAGGACGGCTCCGCGACCGACTGGCATATGATGCATCTCGGCAGCCTCGCGCTCTCGGGCGCGGGGCTCCTGATCCTCGAGGCGACGGGTGTCTCGCCCGAGGCGCGCATCACCTATCGCGATCTCGGCCTCTACTCGGACGAGAACGAGGCGGCGCTGGCGCAGGTTCTCGCGGCGATCCGTATCCATGCCGAGATTCCCGTCGCCATCCAGCTTGCCCATGCGGGGCGCAAAGCATCGAGCCTGCCGCCCTGGGAGGGCGGCGCGCAGATCCCGGCCGAGGCACCCGGTGGTTGGCGCACGGTCTCCGCCTCGGCCCTACCCCATGGCGAGGGCGAGGAGCCGCCCGTGGCCCTCGACGAGGCGGGGCTTGAGAAGATCAAGGCCGATTTCGTGGCATCGGCGGAGAGGGCGGTGCGTCTCGGCATCGACGGGATCGAGATCCATTGCGCCCATGGCTATCTCCTCCACCAGTTTCTCTCGCCCATTTCCAACAAGCGCAACGATGCCTATGGCGGCGGGCGCGAGGGGCGCATGCGCTTCCCCCTCGAAGTATTCGACGCCGTGCGCGCGGCCGTGCCGGCGGACCGCCCGGTCTGGGTTCGCATCTCCGCCAGCGACTGGGTCGAGGGCGGTTGGGATGTGGAGGACAGCGTCGCGCTCACCAAGGAACTCGCCGCCCGCGGCGCGGCCGCGATCCATGTAAGCTCCGGCGGTGTCTCGACACAGCAGAAGATCGCCCTCGGCCCCGGCTACCAGGTCGCCTTCGCGGAGCAGGTGAAGGCGGAGACGGGCCTGCCGACCATCGCTGTCGGCCTGATTACCGAGCCCGCCCAGGCCGAAGAGATCATCGCCAGCGGCCGGGCCGACGCGATCGCCCTCGCCCGCGCGCTCCTCTACAATCCGCGCTGGCCCTGGCACGCGGCGGCAGAGCTTGGTGCCCAGGTGCGTGCGCCGCAGCAGTACTGGAGGAGCCAGCCGCGGGAGCTCAAGGATCTCTTCCTCGGCGCGCGCACGGGTCAGCGCTGATCGCGGTCCGCCGATAGGTTGGCGGCGTCGATCCCGCGCCGCGCGGCAAAGAACGCGCGCAACAGCTCAGCGGCCTCCCGCTCGCCGATGCCGCCATAGACCTCCGGGCGATGGTTGCAGGTGGGCTGCGCAAAGACCCTCGGCCCATGCACGACGCCCCCGCCCTTGGGATCCTCCGCCCCGAAATAGAGCCGCGCGATCCGCGCATGGGCGATCGCGCCTGCGCACATCGCACAGGGCTCCAGCGTCACGTAAAGCGCCGTGCCCTTCAGTCGCTCCACGCCCAACGCCTGTGCGGCTTTGCGGATGACGATCATTTCCGCGTGAGCGGTCGGGTCCGAAAGCTCCCGCATTCGGTTCCCGTCGGCGGCGAGCAACGTGCCATCCGCCGCAACCAGCGCCGCGCCGACCGGTGCCTCCCCGCGCTGCGCGGCCGCCCGCGCCTCCGCCAAAGCGCGGTCCATATGGCTTCGAAACCTCATGGGCCGAGCTTGACCATAGGCAGCGGGCGGGTCCAAGCCCGTGGGGACGGTATCCGCGCTGCAGGTGACGGGAGCACGACGGTCGATGGCAAGGGACGGGCAGGGCGGCAAGGCGCGGCGCCCGGGTGCGAAGGGCGCACAGGGCAGCCAGAACGCTCAGGGCGCCCAAGGTGCCCAAGGTGCCCAAGCTGCTGTGGCCAAAGCTCGGCGGCGCCCGTCCCCCTCGGCCGCCGCGGCGCAGAGCGAGGACGGGCCGGAACGGATCGCCAAGCGTCTTGCCCGTGCCGGTGTCGCCTCACGCCGTGAGGCTGAGCGCATGATCGCGGACGGGCGCGTACGGCTGAACGGTCGGCGCCTCGAGACCCCGGCCGTCACCGTCACGCCCGCCGACCGCATCGAGGTGGACGGCAAGCCTGTGGCCGAGCCTGAGCCTGCCCGCCTCTGGCGCTATCACAAGCCAGCCGGTCTCGTGACGACCGCCCGGGATGAGCAAGGGCGGCCCACGGTCTTCGATCGCCTGCCGCCAGAGCTGCCCCGCGTCGTCTCCGTCGGCAGGCTGGATCTCACATCCGAGGGGCTGCTGCTCCTCACCAATGACGGGGAGCTGAAGCGCCGGCTCGAGCTGCCCTCGACCGGCTGGCTCCGCCGCTACCGCGTCCGCGTCCACGGCAGGCCCGATGCGGAGCGTCTCGCCCCGCTCGAACGCGGGATCGAGATCGAGGGCGAACGCTTCCAGCCCATGCAAGTCGCCGTCGACCGCCAACAGGGCGCCAATGCCTGGCTCACCCTCGGCCTGCGAGAAGGGCGCAATCGTGAGATCCGGCGCGCCCTCTCGGCCGTGGGCTTCGACGTAAATCGCCTGATCCGCGTCTCCTACGGCCCCTTTCAACTCGGTGAGCTTGCCGCCGGCGCCGTTGAGGAAGTGCGCCCGAAAGTGCTCGCCGACCAGCTCGGTCTCAAGCGCTCAGGCGGGCGGCCGGACCAGCGCCGGAGCGGCGGGGGTAGGCATGGCGACTGACAGCGCGGCAAGCCCCGACACCCGGCTTGCGACCACCACCGTCGCAGCGCTCATCGCCTTCGCCGCGAACTCCGTGCTCTGCCGGCTCGCCCTTCTGCCCACCGGTCCGGATGGTGCCGGCGGAAGCATCGATGCCGGGAGCTTCACCGCGCTCCGGATCCTCTCGGGGGCGCTCGTGCTGGTCGCCGTGAGCCTTGCGCGGCGGCGCCATAGCACGACCGATTTGGGCAAGATCCAATCGGGCAAGACCGAAGCGGTCGACACCGAATTGCTGCGCATCGGCCCCCGCGACCTGCGCCAGGGGGCGGCGCTCTTCGTCTATATGGTGGGCTTTTCGCTCGCCTATATCAGCCTCGGCGCAGGCCTTGGCGCGCTCGTCCTTTTCGGCGCGGTGCAGGTCACGATGCTCGCCGGCGCGCTTCTTGGTGGTGAGCGGTTCGGCATGCTCGGCTGGACAGGTTTCGCGCTCGCGCTCGCTGGTCTCGTCTGGCTCGTCTCGCCAGGTGACGCGGCACCGGAACCGCTCGCCGTCGCTTCCATGGCCGTCGCCGGTATCGCCTGGGGCTACTTCTCCCTTTCGGGCCGCGGTGCCGGAGAGCCGGTGCTCGCTATGACCCGGGCCTTCGTTCTGTGCGTGCCGGCGGGTGGCATCTTCCTCGCACTCTATGCGGCCGTTGCACCGCTCTCGATCACTTGGCCGGGGGCGCTCCTGGCCGCGGCCTCGGGCGGGCTCGCCTCGGGGCTTGGCTATGTCCTCTGGTACGCGGTCCTGCCGCGCCTCGGCGCCGGGCGCGCGGCGACGGTGCAGCTCGCCGTGCCGGTCATCGCCGCTGTGGCCGGTGTCCTCCTGCTCGCCGAGCCGCTGACCGCCCGCCTCACACTGTCCTCCATCGCCGTGCTCGGCGGCGTCGCCCTCGTCCTCCACGCCCGCTCACGCAGCCCATAGCTGGAGCGCGCCCCACGGCATGCTACAATCGGTGGCAGGGTGGAGAGCGTCCGTGCGCCCAGGACAGATTGCGCC
>JBCDFC010000105.1:0-16009 GCA_039178805.1 Pseudomonadota bacterium
CCGGATCAACGATCGCGACCACGCGACCCGCGCAGCGGGCTTGTCGTTGACGCGGCCCAAGCCTCGACAAATGCTCGTAAAGGAGCCCTCGCGGCTCCTCCCCAGCCCCAATTCAGATCGGCCAACGAGACCCCGACCAACTCGCCGCCCCGATACAGGCAAGCAGCGATCCCGCAAGACTCATCGCGGCGACGAGCCGCGATTCCGTGTACCTCGGTTGCTAGGGAAAAGTCAGTCGAGCGACACGGCCCGGATCAACTTACGCTCGAGCACCCGCAGCACGATGGGCAGCTCGCGCCCACGTTTCAAGATCCGCCCGTCGAAGCCCAGCACCGTATAGGCACCCTGCCGCTGCGCCTCCTTCGGTCGTTTCTCGATCCGGTAGATCGGGTGTTCAGCGGCGCGGCGAAGAATCGAGAACACCGCCTTCTCGCGCAGCATGTCGATTGAATAGTCGCGCCACTCACCGGCTGCGACCATACGGCCATAGATGTTCAAGATGACCTGAAGCTCGCGCCGGTCGAAGGAGACCACCGGCTCGGCAGCGGTCGGCGTTCCGAAACGTTGCACAGTCATTCAGCAACTCTGGCATCGAGCGCTGGCTGCGGCAAGCCGGGATGCTGATCGAGCCCGCGACTTGAACGGGCGCCTGAAGCCGGCGTCCGCACCTCCCGGCTGGCGGAAGCCCACCCCTGGTGCCCCAACCGTCCCAGCGCTAAGCCCCCGGCACAGTTTCTTCGGAGATCCCCCGATGCGCGACTTCCACCTTCCCGGCCGCTCGCCCGCCTTCGCCGCCAACGCCATGTGCGCGACTTCGCATCCGGCCGCGGTGGCCGCGGCGCTCGACATCCTGCGCACAGGCGGCAACGCGGCCGATGCCGCCATCGCGGGCGCTCTGGTCCTCGGTCTTGGGGAGCCCGCGATGACCGGGCTCGGCGGCGACATGTTCGCGCTCATAAAACCCGCCGGCAGCGAAGAGATCCTCGGCCTCAACGCGTCGGGCCGGGCACCGGCCGGTCTCTCGGCCGCGGCACTCAGGGCGAAGGGCTGGACATCGATGGCGGAAGACGACGCGCACAGCGTGGTCGTCCCAGGGGCCATTGCAGGCTTCGCCGCACTCGCCGAACGCTGTGGCCGCAAGGGGCTCGACGCCCTCGTCGCACCCGCCATCGCTCTCGCCGAAGAGGGCTGCCCAGTCGTTCCCCGCGCCGCCTATGACTGGGCGCGTGCCGAGCCGCGCATGCGGGGTGCGATGCGGCGCAACTACCTCAAGGACGACCGCCCGCTCAAGGCCGGTGAGCTCTTCCACCATCCAGGCCAGGCCGAGGTTCTCCGTGCGATCCAATCCCAGGGCATCAAGGGCTTCTACGAGGGCCCGGTGGCCGAGGATATGGTCGCGAGCCTCCGGGCGCTTGGCGGCAGCCACAGCATGAAGGACTTCGCGGCCGTGCGCGTCGATTGGGTCGATCCCATCGCCGGGCCCTATCGCGGCGCGGAGATCGTGGAGCTGCCGCCCAACACCCATGGCGCGACGGCGATCCTGATGGCGCGACTTCTCGAGCGCTTCGACATCGCGAACCTCGATCCGCTGGGCGCGGATCGCGTCCATCTCGAGATCGAAGCTGCGAAGCTCGCCTATGCTGCGCGCAATGCCGCGATCGCCGATCCGGACCACATGACCTACCCGCTCGAAGACTTCATCGGCAGCACCCTCGCCGAGCGTCTTGCCGCCAGGATCGATCCCGAGCGCGCCCAGCCGGCGCCCGCCAACGCCATCGATCTCGGCTCAAAACACAAGGACACGATCTACATCACCGTGGTCGACCGGGACCGAATGGCCGTATCGCTGATCTATTCGGTCTTCCACGACTTCGGAGGCTGCATCGCGTCCGAGCGCTACGGCATCAACTTCAACAACCGCGCCGCAGGCTTCAACCTGACCGAGGGCCATCCGAACGAAGCGGCGGGGGGCAAGCGACCGCTCCACACCATCATCCCGGGCATGTTGCGCATCGACAGCAGGGTCGTGATGCCGTTCGGTGTGATGGGCGGCGGATATCAGCCCCACGGGCATGTGCGCCTCGTCTCGAACCTTCTCGACTATGGCCTCGACCCGCAGGCAGCGCAGGACATGGCCCGGGCCTTTCACGACGACGGCACGACCTATCTCGAGCGCGGCTACGACCAAAAAGTGCGAGAGGCGCTGACCGCGAAAGGCCATCGCATCGACACCCAAGACGTACCTCTCGGCGGCAGCCAAGCGATCTGGATCGACCACGATCGGGGTGTGCTCATCGGCGGCAGTGATCCGCGCAAAGACGGTCTCGCCCTAGGCTACTGAGACCGGCCCGTACGACGCCACGGACGTGAAAAGCACGCGTGAAATAAGGGCTCGGTGCCGCGCCCTCCCACGTCAGGCTACCGCGCAACTTCCTAGGATTGAGCGAACGGTGGACCGAGGAACGACGCAACGGCGCAGAAAGCTCCGCCAGAAACGTTAGCACTTCGTTCGGGCGACTCAGTCAAACCTGTCGTGGGTGGGGGCGCTCGGGAGCCTACGCCCCGGCTATCCCACTCAAGCTCAGTTGCAGCGTTCCGGGTCGATCAGGTAGGTCTCGCCATCATGCGCGGCGAAAACTTCGGGGATCTGCGGATGCTCTATCGGTAGTCCGCTATCATCGGGCAGCAGGTTCTGTTCCGAAACATAAGCCACATAGTAGCTTGTCTCGTTCTCGGCGAAGAGGTGATAGAAGGGTTGGTCTTTTCGGGGTCTCACATCCTCGGGGATCGACTGCCACCACTCCTCGGTGTTGGCGAAGATTGGATCAACGTCGAAGATGACGCCACGGAATGGATGGAAGCGGTGCTTGACCACCTGGCCGATGTGAAACTTCGCGTCGGCGTTTACCATCGCCGCATTCCCTGCAAGCCTTTCCCCGTCGCCCGACATAGCCCCGACATGCCCAAGAGTCGATATTGGTCCCTTAGATCGGCAAAGCGAGACCTATTGTGATCGCGCAGATTTTAGCTGTCACAGCACCCGTCTTCCTACTCGCAGCTTCTGGCTATATCTGGGCGAAAGTAAAGGCGCCGTTCGATCTCGACTTCGTAACGCGGCTGAGCCTCTCCTTTTCCGTTCCCTGCCTGATTTTCGCAACGCTTGTCGACGCGGAAATCGATCCCGATGCCGTGCGCGATATCGCGGTCGCAGCACTTCTCGCCTATGGCGCGGCAGCACTAGTCCTCGCGCCGATCTTCGCAGCGCTCGGCATGGCGCAGCGCGTCTGGCTCGGACCGGCGGTGTTCGCGAATACGGGCAATGTGGGGTTGCCAGTCGCACTCTTCGCCTTCGGCGATGCGGGGCTCGCCTATGCGATCGTGATTTTCGCTGTCATGGCGATCCTGAACTTCACCCTCGGCATCTGGCTCGTGACAGGGGCGGGCCGGCCAGTGGAGGCGCTCCGCCAGCCGCTCGTCTACGCCTCGCTCGCCGGGGGTGTCGCGGCCATCACCGACTGGGCACCGCCTGGCTGGCTGCTCGAGACGTTCAAACTCGCCGGTCAGATTGCGATCCCGATGATGCTGCTGACCCTCGGCGTCTCCATCGCGCGGCTGCAAGTCGGCGGCATCGCCCGTGCGACGCTCGCAAGCGTCATGAAGCTTATCGTCTGTGGCGCAGCCGCCTGGGGCGTGGGCCGTGTCCTCGGGCTCGAAGGGGCGGCCTTCGGCGCGCTCGTCCTCCAGCTCGTCATGCCCGCCGCCGTGACGAGCTATCTGCTCGCCGCGCGCTACGAGCAGGACCCTGAGGCGGTGGCGGGTTTCGTCGTCGTCTCAACCTTCCTGTCGCTCGGCGCCATTCCCGCGGTGCTCGCGATCCTTCTCGGCGGCTGAGGACACGCCACTGCCGAAATCTCCCCAAAATCGCCCGCGATAAACGCGCTTCGCGGCAGGGCGGCCGCGCGCTATACTCTGGAGCAATGAAAAAGAAGAGGCAGGCAGGCAAGAAGCGCTTTCGGGCGCGGGTGTTGCGGTGTGCGATCGTGGCCGCAGCGCTGGCCGTCGGTTCGTGCTCGTCGGCGCCCGACGGTCCGCCCCGCAGCCAGGACAATGTCTGCCTGATATTCGCCGAACGCCCCGGCTGGCGCGAGGCCGTCACCGCCTCCGCCGCACGCTGGGGCGCACCCGCCCATGTGCAGATGGCGATCATATGGCGCGAATCGAGCTTCCGGGCCGAGGCGCGCACGCCCCGCACGTATGCCCTCGGCTTTATCCCGACGGGCCGCGTCTCCTCGGCCTACGGCTTTGCGCAGGCGATCGACAGCACCTGGGATTGGTATCGCGACGAGACGGGCAATAGCGGCGCCGACCGCGACGATTTCGAGGACGCGGCCGATTTTGTCGGCTGGTACATGGCCAAGACCCGAAGCTCGAACGGCCTGCCCATGACCGATGCCTACAGCCACTACCTCGCCTATCACGAGGGCCATACGGGCTATCGGCGCGGCAGCTATCGGCAGAAGGCGTGGCTCCGAGGTGCCGCGCAGGCCGTCGCACAACAAGCCAGACGGTATAGGCAGCAGATGGCGCTCTGCTGAGCCGACAGGCCCAGGGCAGCCCCAAGGCAGCCCCAGGGTAGCGCATGGCCTCTTCAGGTGCCGCCGAAGAACCGTCTCACGCGCCTGCCGAACCGCGACACCGCGCTCGCCTTGGCGTCGAGCTCCATCTCCACGCTCTCGACCACCGGATCGATGAAGCGCGCGATCAGGAGCAAGATCACGCGCCGGATCGCCAGCAGCACGATCACGATGAGCGAGACGATCAGCACATTCGGCCACCAGGGCAGCGCTTCGTTCTCGCTTTCGGCCTCGCGCACGGAAATGGCGTTCGGGAACCACGACATGAATTGCACCCGCCAGCCGTAATAGGTGATCACGACCCAACGCGGCGCATCCCGCGTCGAAGTCAGCTCATCGGCCTCCGCCGCGAGATCGGCGCTGTCGAACTTGAAGTAGAGCGACGCGTCCTCGTTCCTGAACACCCGGGCCGCGCCGTCGCGGTCCACCGAGCTGACTTGGCGCACATCCCGCGACGTGGTGATCGCCTGGCCATCGGCGCCCGTCGCGACACTGTCGACCCGCGTCACCTCGGTATTCAGGATCCGCACGATATCGCGTTGCGGCAGGTGGTAGTGCAGGAAGGCCGCGAAAAGCGTGATCCCCACGACCCAGAGCCCGAGCTTCACATAGACCATGGCACAGCCTCCAGCGCTTGCCGCCCTCCTCAGCCGGTCCGCTATTTGGCGATGAGGGAGAGCAGCAGGATGACGATCACGGGGATCGCGAAGAGCCCCTTCAGGACCTTCTTCTCGGTCGAGCGCTCGTAGGTCGCAAGACCCTTCTCGATATAGTCCTCGCGGTTCGCGCCCCCGCCCTCGCCCGCCTCATAGGCGCGTTCGAGCCGGCGCACGGTGTCCCGGCGCATGAACCAGTCGAGTGCCATGTAGACAACGCCGATGACGGCGAAGAGCGCGGTGGCAACGATAACGGCGCGGATAAACATGAACCCTCCCTGCCCGTGACTTGCATATAGCGGCGGGCGGGCGCCGGCGGAACCGTCCGCCAGGTGTCAGCGTGCCCCAGGCGAGAGCCGCAGCAGATTGGAGAGCCGCCCTGGCAACTGTTGCGGCGCGATGGCCCCGCAGGACTGCGCCGAGGATCCCTCGAGACCCGCGAGACAGAAGTCGAAGCTGCCCATATCGAGGTTGAGCGCCATGTCGGGCGCAACCTCCGCCGCGAGCCGCCGTGCCGCCGCATCGAGGGTCAGCGCTTGGTCCGACTGCCAAACGCCAAAGCCACCGCCGCGGGTATACAGAATGCGGCGCCGAGCGACGGGTGCCCCCTCAACCTCTCGGGTGTCGACGCGCCCGTCGATGACCAACAGATGGCTCTGCAGGGCCGAGATCCCACCCGCCCGGGCCGCGTCGAAGAACGCCTGCCGCTCATCGAGCGGGCCGAGATCGTAGCGCTCGGCACCCAGTTTCACGGCCCCCCTCGGGTGAAGCGCTGGCACGCCATCCGCACCGATCAACAGGATGCCGTCCATGCGCGCGATATTGCGCCCGATCACCTGCCCGTCCCGGATCAGCAGGCCGACGGGGGCCGCGAGCCCGCCCTCGCGCGCATCCCGCCCCGTGTATCCGCCGCTGACGATCAACTCGCCCGGGTTCGGGCCCTGCGTCGGTGGCCAATCCTCGGGCAACAGCATCAAGCGCGCGGTACCGTAGCCCTCGCAGACATGGAAGATGCTGCCCTGGGGCGGCGCGCAGGCGGCCTCGGCCGCGGTCAGGCGCCCACCGCCTGCCACAAGGGCCATGATGCCAAGGGACGCCATGACAATCCGAACGCGTGCAGTGGCTCTCATCCCGTCCTCCGCCGGCGCGCCATCGCACCGGACCGGGGCCGGGCGCCGGTGTCAGCCCGGCGACATGCCCCTCAAACGCTCCGACCGCCGCCGAAGGATCTCAACCGTCGTCAGCAGCGCGATGGAGATTGCCACGAGGATGGTGGCGACCGCTAGGATGGTGGGCGAAATCTGCTCGCGAAGTCCTGTGAACATCTGCCATGGCAGCGTTTTCTGCGCGGCTGAGCCCAGGAACAGCACCACCACGACCTCGTCGAACGAGGTGATGAAGGCGAAGAGCCCACCCGAGATCACCCCCGGCACGATGAGCGGCATCTGCACGCGGAAGAACGTCGTGACCGGATCGGCGCCCAGGTTCGCCGCCGCCCGCGTCAAGGACTTGTCGAAACCGACCAACGTCGCCGTGACCGTGATGATCACGAAGGGAGTGCCCAGCGCCGCATGCGCCAGCACCACGCCCCAATACGTCCCCTGCAGCCCGATGCGGCTGTAGAAGAAGTACATGCCCGCCGCCGAGATGATCAGGGGCACGATCATCGGCGAGATCAGCACCGCCATGATCGCGCCGCGGAAGGGCACATGGCTTTGGCTGAGCCCGATCGCCGCGAGCGTGCCTAAGCCCACCGAGAACAGCGTCGCCATCGGCGCGATCGCAAAGGAGTTCCTGAGCGCCCCCTGCCAGTCCGAGTTCGTGAAGAAGTCGTCATAGTGCTTCAGGCTGTAGGCATCCTCCTCAAAGGCGAGCATGCCCGGCGTGAAGGTGAAGAAATCCTCGGCGTTGAAGCTGAGCGGAATGATCACCAGGATCGGCGCGATCAGGAAGAAGAAGATCAGCCCACAGATCACCCGGTAGCCGTACCACCAGATCGTCTGGCCCGTCGTCGCATAGGGAGGAAGAGCGGCCATGGCTTACCCCAACTTCACGTTGTCGATGCCGACGATGCGGTCATAGGCCCAGTAGAGGATCAGCACCGCACCAAGCAGGATTACGCCCAGCGCCGCCGCCAACCCCCAGTTGAGGCTCGAGCTGATATGGTAGGCGATCCGGTTCGAGATGAAGATGCCCGAGGTCCCGCCCACAAGCTCCGGCGTGATGTAGTAGCCGATGGCCAGGATGAAGACGAGGATCGCCCCCGCCCCGATCCCCGGCACCGAGAGTGGGAAGTAGACCCGCCAAAACGCCGTGAAATCCGTCGCGCCGAGCGATTTGGCGGCGCGCAGATAGCTGGGATTGATCGTCTTCATCACCGAGTAGAGCGGCAGGATCATGAATGGCAGCAGGATATGTGTCATCGCGACGATGGTGCCCGTCTCGTTGAACATCATCTCCAATCGCCCATCGTCGGAGAGGATGCCGATCGCCACCAGCGTGTCGTTGATCACCCCTTGCTGCTGCAACAGCACGATCCAGGATGACGTCCGCACCAGAAGCGACGTCCAGAACGGCAAGAGCACCAGGATCAGCAAGAGGTTCGACACCCGCATCGGCAGGTTGGCGAGGAGAAACGCGATCGGGTAGCCGAGGAGCAGGCAGCTGAACGTGATCGACACCGACAGAAGCAGCGTGCGCCAGAACAGCAGCAGGTAGATCTGCTCGTCCGCCGGTTTCATCTCGATACCGCCATCCGTCGTCTTCTGCATGTCGACGGCGGCGAGGAAGTAGCCAGGCGTATACTCGACCGAGTACGCCTTCATCACCTGCCAGGTTTCGAGCGCGTCCCAGTCCTCGTCGGCAGCGAGAAACCCTGACTTGATGTCGACGGCGGGGATCGTGTCGACCGCGGCTGCGGTCTCTTTGAGGAGCGCACCTCCCGGTCCGTCATACTGGCCAATCCGCGCGGTCGAGCCCTCGGCCTGCAGATCGATGGCAAGGGCTGCGAAGACCGCCTCCCAGGGCTCCTCCTCGCGGATGTCGTCGCCGTCGATGAAGCCCGCGAACATCGCGAAATCGGTATAGGCGCGGGCCGTGTTCGGCAGAACCTCCGCGATCTCCGCTGCCGGGGCGAAATCGGTCGTACCCTCGCGCGGATCGTCGGTCAGCGTATCGAGCCTGAGGCGCGCCGCATCGGCCACCGCTTGCGCCGCGGGCCGGCCATCGCCCGCCGCCATCAGGTTGTACCAGGTCGCGGCCTCGTCCCAGTCCTTGGAGATGTCCTCGAGCGGATCCTTGTAAGTGTCGCCGATATCGTCGAGATCGCGGCCGGTGGAGCGGAAAAGCGAAGCCATGCCCGACTCTTCGTAATTGAGCCGCGAGCCGAGCCGGGTGTGCTCCTTGGCCTCCGCCGCCAGGAACATATCAAAATAGAGCGCGCGGAAGACGTTCTCGTCCGGCACGCCGGACGACGGGTCCCAATCCGCCAGCGCCTCGACCGTGCCCGGGATCGTGTTGGGCACGATCTCGTTGTCGATCGAGCGCAGCAGCATGTCGACGATGGGCGCGACGAAGGTCAGCAGGATGAAGAAGAGGAGCGGCGCCACTAGCATGAAAGCGCGGATTTTCTCGCGCCTCAACGCTCGGGCAAGCGACGCCTTGAGCGGCGTGCCATCGGCGGCGAGCAACCGGCCGCGGCTGTCGGTGTTGGAGGCTTTGGCTGCCTGCTCCGCGGGACTGTCCGTGGCCAGGCTCCCATGGGCGGTGGCGTCGGTCGGGCTCATCGCTCGCCTCCCTCACACGGCGGTGGGCGGGGACCGCCCACCCTACGCCTGCAACCCACGCGATGCGCTCACCGCGCGGTAGGGTGGGCGGTCTCCGCCCACCCCGCTAGCGGCTTACTGCGCGAGCCAAGCCTGGAACTTGGCGTCCAGATCGTCGCGGTTATCCGCCCACCACTCGTAGTTGTAGAGGAAGGTGTTCTTGGCGTTGTTCGGATCGGTCGGCATATGCGGCGCCATGTCGATGCCAAGCTCCGCATGCTTGCCCACGAGCGGTGCCGAGGACGCGCGCGCCGGGCCATAGGAGATGTACTTGGCTTGATCCGCGAGACGCTGCGTGTCGGTCGCGAAGTAGATGTAGTGAAGTGCGCGGTTCTTCCGCTCCTCCGAAAGACCCGCCGGGATGATCCAGCCGTCGAGATCGAAGACCTGCGCGTCCCAGAGCATCGCGACCGGCTGCTTCTGCTCCTCGATCAGCGCGAAGAGACGGCCGTTATAGGTCGAGCCGATCACGACCTCCCCATCGGCGAGGCGCTGCGGCGTCTCGGCGCCGGCCGACCACCAGATCGTGTCGTCCTTGATCGTGTCGAGCTTGGCAAAGGCACGCGCCACGCCCTCGTCCGTCTCCAGGACGTCATAGACGTCGTCCTTGGCGACACCGTCGCAAAGGAGCGCCCACTCCATATTGTTGATCGGCCGCTTTTCCAGGCTGCGCTTGCCCGGGAAGGCCGCAAGATCGAAGACGTCGCAAATGTCGTCGGGCGTCGCCCCGTTCCAATCGCCCACATCCGTGCGATAGCCGAAGGTCGTGGAGTACACGATCTGCGGAATGAAGCAGTCCGAGACCAGAAGATCGCCGAAATCGTCCTCGGCCGAGGTGCCGTCGGGTGCCGCGGCGAGCTGCTCGTCCGGATCGATCTCGAGGGCGAGGCCTTCGTCGCAGAGGCGAATGGCATCCGAGGCCACGACGTCCACCACATCCCAGGTCACGTTGCCCGCCTCGTTCATGGCGCGCAGCTTCGCGACAGCCTCGGCCGAGCTCTCGTCGTTGACGATCGTGACGCCCGTCGCCTCGCTATAGGGCGTGTGATAGGCGTTCTGCTGGCTCGACGAATAGGCGCCGCCCCAGGACACGATGGTCATTTCGTCGGCGCAGTTCTCGCACGGGGCGAGATCCGCCGCATATGCGGCGAGCGGCACCGCCACGAGCGCTGTGGCGCCCAGAAGATGCGTGAGTTTCATGGTAGTCTCCCTGACTGAGCTGCCCGAAAGCCTATTGTCCGCAGAGATGTCGGGCCCACCGCCGCGGTATCCGTTCAAGCCGCGTCGAGTGCGCGGCAGTCGTCGGTGGCCCATCCGATCTGTGTCTCCTCACCGGGGCGCAGAACGGCGTGGGCCGCGTTGTTAGGCACTTTGACGACGAACTCGCCCTCGCCAGCCACATTTAGCCGACAGCGGATGTGGTCGCCGAGATAGATGAGTTCCTCAACGCGACCCGAGAGCACGTTCTCGGTCGCTTCCTCGCCGATCGTCACGCGCTCGGGCCGGATCGAGAGCTGGGTCGGCTGCCCCACGCCGCCGCAATTGACGGCGAGCGCGCGGACGACCGGGCCTTCGGCAAGGCGCACTTCGGCAGTGCTGCCCTCGACGGCGGTTACATGGCCGGCAAGCTTGTTGTTCTCCCCGATGAACTGCGCGACGAACGCGTTCTCGGGCCGCTCATACAGGTCCTCGGGCGGGGCGAGCTGCTGGATCACCCCGTCATTGAAGACTGCGATCCTGTCCGACATCGTCAGCGCCTCGGACTGGTCATGCGTCACATATACGACCGTGACGCCCAGCCGCTCATGGATATGTTTGATCTCAAGCTGCATGTGCTCGCGGAGCTGCTTGTCGAGCGCGCCGAGCGGCTCGTCCATCAGCACAAGCTCCGGCTCGAAGACGAGCGCGCGGGCGAGTGCGATGCGCTGCTGCTGCCCACCCGAAAGCTGCGCGGGCCGTCGGCCGCCAAACGCCCCCATCTGCACCATGTCGAGCGCGCGTTTGACCTTCTCCTCCTGCTCCGCCTTCGACATCTTCCGCACCGAAAGCGGGAAGGCCAGGTTCTCGGCCACTGTCATATGCGGGAAGAGCGCGTAGTTCTGGAACACCATGCCGATCCCGCGCTTATGCGGCGGCACCGAATTGATGGCACGGCCGTCGAGCCGGATCTCGCCATGGGTCGCGGTCTCAAAGCCCGCAAGCATCATGAGGCAGGTCGTTTTGCCGGAGCCGGAGGGGCCGAGCATCGTCAGGAACTCCCCCTTCCCGATGCCGAGGTTCAGGTCCTTCACAACGAGCGTTTCACCGTCGTAGCTCTTCTGAACCCTCTCGAACGACACAAACGCGTCGCCGGCGGCGCCGTCAGCCATGAGCAATCCCCTGTCGACCCGTGTGTACTCCACGTGTTGCGGGGAGCTAAACAGACAGGCCTTGGGCATACAAGCCCATGCTGCCCGGCCAAAAGGCACAATTGCGGGCCTCGGGGCGCCTTGGAGGACCGCGACTGCCCCACCGATGCGCAGATTGCCGCATCGCCCCTGCGTAAGCCGATTCGCCAGGAACGCCCGCCGCGCAGAAAAAAGGCGGACCGTGAAACGATCCGCCAAGCCGTGATCTCGGTCTAGGTCGTCTGCGTCGGTCAGAAGGCCTCGTGGTCGGGCACCAAGGATGCCGTCATGGAACCCTCAGGACAGTGCCCTTTCTCGAGCGCTTCGATCCGTGCCGCCTGCTGAGCGACAACCCCGGGGAGGTGGTGGTAGACCTCCACGGTGTCGCGGGCCCAAAACAAGGCCCCGACGAAGAAGGTGATCAGAAGCCAGGTCCCTTTCACCGCCTTCAGCATCGACACCGCGTCGTCCCAGGCCGATGTGCTGTTCTTGTCGCTTGTCATTATTGCTCCCTCCGGCCCCGCAATGCGGCGACCGCCACGGCAATCGCCGCCGGAGCCCGTCTCTCGCTTGTTTGATTAGTTCTTGCCGGCCTGCCCATCAGCGCGGACAGCCCAGTAGGATCCGGCTGCAAGCCCATCCCTCAGCACGGGCCGGATCGACTGAATAATAGAGAAAGAATGGTGAAGGCTTCCTTACCAAAGGGAGCTTCGTCTCGCATCGCAATCTATTCGGTTAGAAATCCGCCACTTAGGATCGCACCTGTCAGCGTCCGATCGTCATCTCGGTCTCAGGGGGCTGGCAGGCCCTTAGCGCCGGAGCCCAGGCCACTCATTAGGCCACCGCCCACAGACCCTGGCCCCGTGTCTGGGCAAGGAAAAGGGAGGGCCGAAGCCCTCCCAATCCAGTCTCAGCCGATTGGCGGCGAACCGCCAGAAGGCGAAGTCGTGCAGGCTTACTCGTTGCTTTGTCCGAAGAGCGAGAGCAGCGAGATGAAGATGTTGATGAAGTTGATGTAAAGGCCGAGCGCGCCGAAGATCGCGCTCCGCTCCACCATCTCGCCCATGCCCTGCATGCCGCTCATGGCGATGTAGTCGCTCTTGATCTGCTGCGTGTGGTACGCGGTCAGCGCACAGGACGCGAGCAGCACGACGACCTGAAGCGCCATGCCGAGAGCGGAACTCTCGAAGAAGAACATATTCAAGATCATCAGCACGATGGCGCCGATAAGGCCCATGATGGCGAAGGTGCCGAGACCCTGCAGGCTCTTGTTCGTGGTGTAGCCGTAGATCGAGAGCGCGCCGAACGCGGCCGCGGTCGCGAAGAACGCCTGCGCGATCGATACGCCGGTGAAGCGCACGAAGATCGAGGCGAGCGAAAGACCCATGATCGCCGCGAACACCCAGAACATCGTCTGAGCGGTGCTGACGGAAGTGCGGTTCATGATCGGGCCGAGCAGGAAGCAGAAGACCAGCGGCGCGAACATGATCCCGTAGACGACCGGCGGCGTGTAGAGCGTGATCAGGAGCCCGACGGGAAGGAGCGTGTTGACCTCGCCCACGGCCTGCCCGGACTGCGCCAGCGCGGCGGCCTCGGCCAACGCCTTCAGATCCATGCCGAAGAAGTAGGCGACGAAGCCGGTGATGACCATCGCGCCGCCCATCAAGGCGTAGACCTTGTTCATATGGGCGCGGAGGCCCTCGTCGATAGCAGCGGCGCGCTGACCGGTAACCTGGCCCGGCGCGTAATTCGGAGTGGCCATGCTTGGTGATCCCTCTCTTAGAGCACGGTTGCAGTTCGTGACCTGTCCGGTCGGTTTGGGCACAATATCGGGCCCGTCAGCGCTTGGTTCAAGCATCGATGGACGCGAAGATGCGGTTTTTCACTGAAACTGATAGGACGCATCGCCCCGGCTAGCCTTCTTGCATTCTCAATACACCCGCCGGACGTAGTCTTAGCGGGCGTGCCGCAAAGACGAGGCCGGCGAGCAGGTTCAGGAACGCACCACCCGCGACCACCGCCAGTGCCGCACCTGGCGCAAGAGCGAAATCTCCGTCGAGCACGAACCGCGTCACGCCCCAGGCGGCCAAGCTGCCCCAGAGGAGCGCCACAAACCCGGCAATCGCACCGAGAAGCGCTGTGCGAAGGGCAAAACTGCCCAGGATCGACCGCCGCTCAGCACCCAGCACCTTCAAGACCGCGGCCTCTCGCACTTGGCGCTCCGCTGCCGCGCCCGCCGCACCGATCAACACCGCGAGGCCCGTCAGCAGAACGGCGAGCGCACCCCAGCGGGTCGCAGCACCAAGCTTGCCGAGCGCGCCGGAGACCCGCTCGATCTGTTCGCGCACGCGCACGGCCGTCACGTTCAAGTACTCCTGCCCCAGCATGCGCAGCACCGGCGCCTCGGCCGCAGCCTCGGCATAGACCGTCGCGATATGGGTGTGGGGCGCGCCGGCGAGCGCGTTCGGGCTCAGGATCATGATGAAGTTGATGCCGAGCCCCCGCCAATCGACGACGCGCAGATTGGCGACGGTCGCCGTGATCGGCCGGCCGAGGACCGAGACCGTGATGCTGTCGCCGGGCTCAAGGCCGAGTTGGCGGCCCTCCTCGTCGATGAAGCTCACGAGAGGCGGGCCATCGTAATCGGCCGGCCACCACTCGCCCGCAGTGAGGACAGCACCATCCGGCGGCTCGGCCGCGTAGGTCACGCCCCGGTCGCCGCGGAGAACCCAGGCAGCCTCGGGATCGATCTCGGCCTCAGCCGCAGGCACGCCCTCAAGCTCGGTGATGACGCCGCGCAACATAGGCGCGGCATCGACGCGCCCGACACCCTCGGTCTCGTCGAGGGCCGCGCGCACCGGGTCGAGCTGATGCGGTTGGATGTCGACGAGGAAGAAGGCCGGGGCGCCTGCCGGCAGCTCCGCCTTGATGAAGCGCTGCATATTGGCATCGACCTGCCCGATCGCCGCCAACACGCCAAGGCCGAGGCCGAGCGCCATGACCACGTCGACAGTGCCCGTCCCGGGCGCCCCGATGGCGCCAAGTGCGAGGCGCAGCATGGGACGGCGCCGACCAAGCGGCCCGCGCGCCAGTCGCGCAGCCCCGCGCGCGACCAGAAACCCAACCGCGCGCAGGAGCGCCAGCGCCGCCCCGATCCCGAGCAGCACCCAGAGCGCGATCTTCGGCGCACCCGACAGCGCTGCGACGAGCGCCGCGAAACCGATGGTCGTCCCTGCCAAGACCGCGAGCATCCCCGGCCTTGGCAGCGTGTCGCGCCCGTCCTCACCCCTGAAGAGGGCCGCCGGCCGAACCTCGCGCAACCAGGAGAGCGGCCAGAGCGCGAAGAGCGCGGCAGTCAACATGCCGTAGATCCCGGCGATGATCAGCGCCGTCGGATAGACGCCGAACGCCGCGGGGACCGGCAACCGCTCAGCGATCCAAGGCCCCGCAAGCGCCACGCCGCCGCCACCGACCGCAAGGCCGATCAGAACGCCCAACGCAGCGATCAGGCCGACTTGCATCAGGTAAGCCGCAAATACCGTCCCGGCCGGAGCGCCGAGGGTGCGGAGTGCCGCGATGGTCGGCACTTTTCGCGTGAGATACCCGCGCACCGCAGCGCCGACGCCGACACCACCGACCACCAGCGCCGCGAGGCCGACGAGCACCAGGAACGCCCCCAAACGCTCGACAAAGCGCGCGATGCCGGGTGCGGCATTCGCGCGGTCGAGCCAGCGAGCTCCCGCCTCGGGGAAAGCGTCTCCGAACGACACCTCCAGCGCATCGAGATCCGTGGCGGGTGCTGTGCGTAAGCGGTAGAGGCTCTCGAAGAGCGTGCCCGGGCCGAGCAACCCGGAGGCTCTCAACCCCTCGGTCGCGACCAGTACCCTCGGACCCAAAGCCATGCCGCCCGCCGCTGCGTCGGGCTCCTGCGTGAGGCGCCCACGATACTCGAAAGTCCCGGTGCCGAGCCGCAGCTTGTCGCCCGGCTTCAGCCCGAGCCTGTCGACGAGCACGCCTTCCGCCACGAGTCCCCAGTGCCCATCACGCTCCGCCACGGCCTCATCGAGGGCGCCGCCATCGCCAAGCTGCACCTCGCCGTAAAGGGGATAAGCGCCATCCACACCCTTGACTTGGGCGAGCGCGCGTTCGCTCTCAGCACCGGTCGTGCCGACCATGGAGCGCAGATCGACGACTTCGGAGACGTCGCCCGCCGCATCCATCCAGGCGCGTTCTTCATCGCTCGCAAGCCTGTAGGTCAGCGTGATCGAGGCGTCGCCGCCCAGGATCGTCCGCCCCTCGGCCGCCAGACCGGCCTGGATCGCCGCCGTGATCGAACCGACCGCCGCAATCCCCGCGACGCCAAGCGCGAGGCAAAGCAGAAAGATCCGAAACCCCGCGAGCCCGCCCCGCAGTTCCCGCAACGCGACCGCCCAGGCGAAACGGAGCATCCCGCCCTGCCCGCCGACGGCCTGGCCGGCGTCCGCGACGCTCACTCCGCAGCCTTCCGC
>JBCDFC010000106.1:0-16000 GCA_039178805.1 Pseudomonadota bacterium
GACCGCTCGGCGCATCGAACAGGAAACTCAGCAAATCCTCATCCGCCGCTACGATCTCCGACGAGAACTCGAGCGGCGTATCGCTGGAGGCGAGGAGATCGCCGTCAGAGGTGACGGTGATGGCCGCATCGGCGACCGTGTCGCCATCGAGGAGCGTCGCAGCCAGGATGATCGAAAGATCCGCGGGCCCGCCCGGTGCGGGCGTGTCGGCCAACAGATTGAACTCGAACAGCCCCGGCAGGTTGAAGGCGGTCCCGTCCGCTTCGAACACAGGCGCACCGGCCTCAACGGTAAGCGCCTGGGCAGGGGTGGTGAGAGCGGCTGCGCCCAGCATGGCGCCCAACGTGGTGCTCAGCATTAAGGCGGCGATGGATGTCGGAAAGCACGGCATCGTCTTTTTCCCTTTTGCTATGGCCCTCGACCAATGGCCTGGGCGTCAGTGTCAGACCTGCCGACGCGCTCTTTGGCGCCGGCAAAGGCTTCTTTGCGAAGGGCTCCGACATCGACCGCGGCATGAACGCTTGCGGAGGCGTTGGGGGACGCGTGCCCCAGCGGCATCCGCATGCAGTCGTTGAGCTGGACCCTATCCGGGCGATGCCGGCCCGGCAGCTACCCGTATGGGTAGGGTGCCGGGCCGGCCGCCGCGTCGTCCGTCCGCCGGATCAGCGGACAGGGACACTCGGTCGATCGCTCACGCGAGGAGGATGTCTTCCAGATTGCCGGAGAAGTCCTCGAGCACGATGAGATCGCGATCGGACCCTTCGAGGAGAACGAAGGTGTCGTTGGCGAAGCTGCGCGAGAACGCCGTATCCGCTCCATTCAGGTCGAGAAGATCACCGTCTTCGAGCGAGAAATCGCGGATACGCGCAATGTCCCGGGCGCCGGCCGTGTCGTTGAAGACGAAGACATCGCTGCCCTCGTTGCCGATCAACACATCCAACGGCCCGCCACCCGTGGAAATGATGTCGTCATCCGCGGTGCCTTCGAGCAGGTTGGAGCCCCCATCGCCATCGATCTCGTTGGCGACGCCCTGCACCTCCACCTTGACGGTCGCGGTCCTCGTCGCCGTGCCGTCGCTGACGGTATAGGTGAACTCGTCGGTTACCGACGCTCCGTTAGGAACGTTCGGTCCGCCATAGACGAAGTTGAACGTGCCATCGCCGTTATCGATGACTGTCGAGCCGAGGGACGACACAGATTGGAACTCGGTGATGACGAGTTCGTCGCCGTCGAGATCGAAGTCGTTGTCGAGCAGGCCGTCGATCACACCAATCTGGTTCTCGTTCACGATGAACTCGTCATCCTGCAGGGTTGGGGCGTCGTTTTGGCCCTCCACCGTGAAGGTGATCGACTGCTGCGTGCGATTGCCCTGCGCGTCCTCCACCGTGATGACGGCGCTCACGTCCTCGGTCTCGCCCTCTTGCAGATCTCGGAAGCCGCCATTTGGATCGAAGCGGACACTGCCGTTTCGCTCGATCAGGATCAGGCCATCGCCAAGGTCGTCGACCTCGCCGATCAGAATGTCGTTCCCATCCGCGTCCTCGGCAGCGACGATTTCGAAGTCGTCACCCTCGGGGTCTTCGGCCGCGCCGCCGCCGTTATCGGCGAATGCGTTCAACCCCTCTGTTGCGTTGTCCTGACTTACCACGAACACCACTGGCTGGATCACCGGCGCTTGGTTATCGGGCGCAACAGGGTTGAACTCGATGTCGGGGCGTTCGGCGATGAGGCCTTCGAGGTCGACATTCTCGAGGATCACCTCGCGGCCCGAGGACAGCACGACCACCGTGTTGGCGCCATCCTGACGGCTTTCGACCACGTCGTCGAAGAACTCGATATCGTCGACGCCAAGCTCGAAATCGGTGATCCGGAAGGTGCCAAAGCCGAAGCCCGTGAGGAACGTGTCGGCACCGGAGCCGCCGGTGGCGATGTCTTCGCCCTCGTCGTCGGAGATGATGTCGTTGCCTTCTCCGCCCAGCAGCGTGTCATTGCCAAGGCCACCTTCAAGCTCATCGTTGTCGTCACCGCCGTCGAGCGCATCGTTGCCCTCTTCGCCGAACAGGAGATCGTCGTCATCGCCGCCCTCAAGCTCGTCGTTTCCGAAGCCCCCTTCGAGCAGGTCGTTACCCTCGTCGCCGGCGAGGAAATCGTCGCCGTCCCCACCCACGAGATCGTCGCCATTTGCCCCACCGCGGAGTTCGTCGTTGCCGCTCTCGCCGAGGATGCGATCGAGGCCGATCTCGCCAAACAGGATGTCGTCGCCTGGGCCGCCGAAGATTAGATCGCCGCCATTGCCGCCGAAGACCTCGTCGTCACCGCGACCGCCCTCAATGCGGTCATTGTCGGCAAACACGTTCTCCGTGCCCGGTGCGGGGTCCCTAAGATCGCCGAAGATCAAGTCGTCGCCGTCGTCGCCGTTGAGCCGATCGCGACCTTGGCCGCCGACCAAGACATCCTTGCCGAAGCCCGCGGAGATCTGATCGTCCTGGGCGCCGCCGTCGAGCCGATCATCCCCGTCGAAGCCGCGCAGCGTGTCGCGACCGTCGAGGCCCGAGAGATCGTCGCGCCCGTCGGTCCCGCGGATCTCCTCGCCGATATCGGTACCAAGGACGGTGAAGACATCGCCGGGGGTGAAACCGAAGATGTCCGCTACCTGCTCGACCTCATCGAAGAAAAGGTCGAGAGCGTTCTGGAGGAAAAGTACTTCGTCGCCTCCGCCGAAGGAGACCCGCACATCGTCGCCGATCTGGCCGACGGCCTGGACCTGGGCCCCGTCGGCATCGAAGCCGTCGATCCCTATGTCGAAGGTTTCGATCACATCCTTGCCGTCGCCGGCTCGGAAGATGATCACATCCTCGAACGCATTCTGGATCTGGATTCGATCGTCGCCTCGACCGGCTAAAATGCGGTCGACACCCGCGGGCTCGTCGGGCCGCTGCGGGGCGAACGGGTCGAAGCCGCCCGAGATCAGGAGATCATCGCCGTCGCCGCCGTCGAGGTCGTCGTTGCTGCCGCCGACGCCGGTGATCGTGTCGTTGCCGATCCCGCCCGACAGCAGGCTGCGGTCGCCCGCACCGTCGGAGAAGCGGACATCGCCGAAGGCGGATTTGGTGATCGTGTCGTTACCGTCGCCGCCGAACAGCCGGTCGCGCCCGGCGCCACCGCTGATCTCATCATTGCCGCCGCCGCCAAAGACGATGTCGTTGTCGGATTCAGCGAGGCGACCATCCTCATCCGCGCCCACACCGGATCTGATGAGGTTTCTGCCGATGCTGCCGACGATGACGTCGTCGCCACCCTCGCCAAAGACCTGCCCCGCGAAGACCGCCGATGTGGTCAGGATCGCCTCGTCGTTCCCTTCGCCGAGGCGGATGGTATCGGCGCCATTGCCACCACCATCGGTGACACGGTCGTTTCCGAAGCCAGTGTCAATCGTATCGGTCCGCTCACTGCCAATCACCTCGTCGTCGAAGACGCTGCCCAGGAAATTGAGCGACGTGTCGCGCGAGGCGATGACCGTCTCTCCCTGCGTTCTGATCGGGTCGAGGAGCTCCACCAGCGCCTCGATTAAATCGAAATTCGCTCGCAGGGGATCGCTGTTCTCGAAACCAACCGGCGCGAAGAAGGCCACGGTCTGGTCGTTCGTCGTCTCCGCAACGAATGTCGGCGCCGGTCTTCCCAACCCGTCGGTCAGCTCACGCTCGCGGATCGTGCGGACCGGGGCGTCCTCGAAGATTACGTCATCCCCTCCGAAGTCGAAGCCGGACAGCAGGTCGTCGCCGGAGCGTTCGGCGAACAAGATCCGGTTGTTGGCGCCGTTCAGGAAGATGACGTCATCGTCCTGACCGCCATCAACCTCATCGCTGGACAAGCCGGTCTGGATCGTGTCGTCGCCTTGGCCGCCGCTGAGGACGTTGCTGTCGATCCGGTTCGGCCCGCCAAAAAGGCTGTCGTCGCCTTCGCCGCCTATCAAGACGTTGTCGCCCTCGTCACCCCGGAGCTCGTCGTTGCCCTTGCCGCCCTCAAGACGATCGGCGCCGAGGCCACCTTGGATGAAATCGAAACCCGAGCCGCCGCGCAGAAGGTCGTTCCCATCGCGGCCGAGGATCGAGTCACTCCCGCCGCCGCCGTTGATAACGTCGTTGAGGTTGTCTCTGTCCTGGTCGCCGATCAGAAGCTCGCCCCGCTCGGTCCCGTTCGTCACGCCCGGTTCGTTCGGACGATCCGCATCGCTGTCGAAAAGGAGCGGAAAGACAACCAGTGGCACGTCACCGGCCGGAACGTTCGGCTGACGGAGCAGCGCGCTGATCGACCCGCCGTCGTTCGCATCGATGTCGTCGTCCTGGCGAACGGTCACTGCGTTGGGATCGCTGAGCAGGGTCCTTAGCGCCCCGAACTCACCGATCAGCCGCGTGACGGCGTCGCCGACCTCGTTCGCGAAGGTTTCCACTTCGATTTCCAGATCGCCCAATGCTTCTGGGTCTACCGACGACGTCGCATTGGTGCTGACGAGGTCGAGCTCAACGAGCGTTGCGTCCTGCGCCAACTGCTCTTCCAGCGACGCCGGCGGACCGAAGAAGCTCTCCAACTGAGCGGCAAAGCTGAGCGGATTGTCGACCCCGGGCTGGATCGGCGTCACGTTATTGGCTGGCGCCGTTACATTGGCATTGTCGACGGCCGTGCGCTCGATCGCCTCGAACTTGCCATCGTTGAACGGGTCCGGGTCCTCTCCTGCGGCAAGGGCACGCTCAAGCTCGGCTTCGAGCTCGGCGATTTCATCGGCAAACAGAACCTCTACCGCGTCTTCGTCCAAGTCACCGAAATCGAGGAACTCTTCGTCCGACACCGGGAAGGTGGCGACGGCGATGTTTTGCTTCGGGAGGAGGCTCTGCACGCTTTGCAGAAAGGCATCGACGCGGAACTGATCGTTGATCAGGTCCTGTGCGCCCACGAACAGCGCGCTCTTGCCGTTCACCGCAGCGCCGACACCATCGACGATCTTGCTCTGATCGAGTGTGACGTCTTCTTCGAAGCTCAGAAAGACGCCGATCTGCTGACCGCCGTTCGCGCCGGTGACAAGATCACCCCGACCGCCCGCGAGAAGCGTGTCGAGAACCAGGCCGTCGCCGCCATCGCCATCAGGCAGAAAGGCGAAGAAATCAGCCAAATCCTTGAAGCCCGGTGAGCCGTCAGGCGCCAACACGACCGCGTCAATGTTCTCCTCGAAGGGCCCCGCATCGGGGTCGCCCAAATCCTCGAGCGTGACCCGGAAGGCATCTGGCTGCTCGTCCTGTAGATCCAGCGGTACCTCGATCTGGAAGAAATCAAAGATGTCGAGCGCGGTGTCGATGTCGTCGGCGGAGCCTTGAAGCAACATGAAGTTGCCGTTGAACTCGAAGACAAAGTCTCGGCCAGCGCCCTCCGCGCTCTGAAGTCCGATGGCGTTACCGTCCTCGTCTCGCCTGATCTCGAGACGGGCCTCTGCAACGAGTTCCTCAAACCTTTCGAGGCGGCCGTCTTCTCTGTCCTCAGGACCTTCTTCACCAAAATCAAAATCGCCGGTCTCAGTCTCAAACTGATTGATGCGATCTATGGCAGTTTCGAGGATGCGCTCCAGCTGTTCTTCCGGCACGAAGATCCTGCCGGGTCCTTCAATGATTAAGCGCGCATTATCCGCCTCCCCCAGCACACTTACCGGGCCAAGGTTAAGGGACGTGGTGCTACGGTTTTCGAGCTTCACTTCCCCATCAATGACTAGATCCAGATCCATGACGACTTCCTCTCCAAGGGTTTCCATCTGCTTGGAGGGCCGGTCGTGGAAAAAGGTTGCCGCTAAGGTGAGATTTCTTTCGTCAAGGTAGTGAGGAGACGCACGATTTTGGTCGATTTCTATCTTGGGATCAGGGGCTTGTCATCAGGAGCAAGTCTGACCAAAGGAGCGCCCGGTCCGACCTCACAACGCCTGTGACAGCCCGGCGACCCATCGCAGAGTGGCACCGGCCCCAACGCCCTTGCACCGGATCACCCAGTCAAGTCGCTGGACGACAGAAGCGGCCGATTGCACCTATCGGGTCGATGCCAGCCCTATCACCAGCGGCCGCGCCGCAGTGGATGAAGGTCGTCAGATGATCGCGCTGCGGACCTTGGCGGAGACCCATTCGCTCACGACGACGGCCAAGAGGATCACGAGCAGGATCAGGCTGACCTGCGGCCAAGCGAGCGTGTTGAGCGAAGCGGAGAGCTGCAGTCCGATCCCGCCCGCGCCGACGAGGCCCAGCACGGTCGACTCGCGGATATTGATGTCCCACCGGAACACGGCGATCCCGGCAAAGGCTGGCATGATCTGCGGGACGATCCCATAGGCCATGACCTGCGCGCGCGATGCACCCGTTGCCGTGACTGCCTCGACCTGGGTCTGGTCGATCTCCTCGATCGCTTCGTAAAGGAGCTTGGCGCAGAACCCGATGGAGCGGATGGCAATCGCCATCACCCCGGCAAAGACACCGGGCCCAATAATCGCGATCAGCAAAAGCGCCCAGATCAGCGAGTTGATCGACCGGGTCGAGACGATGATCAGAAGGGCTACGGGCCGAACGAACAGCACCGAAGGCGTGGTGTTCCGCGCAGCCAGGAACGCGACCGGAACCGCCAGAAAGATCGCAAGGATCGTCCCCAGCGTCGCGATGTTGATCGTATCCCAAAGCGGCTGGCCGAGTTGCGTGATGTACTCCCAGCGCGGCGGGGTGGCCCGGGTCCAGATATCGCCCGCGATCTGCGGTGCATCCCAGACAAAGAACCAAGTCGTCGCGTCCGAGATCTGCTGCCAGCAATAGACGAAGATCGCCGTGCCGATCAGCCAGCCGGTGAAGTTCACCAGGGTTTCAGTGCGTGTCCGCCGCCGCCAGATCGCCACGCCGTCGTTTCGATGCACGGGCATTACTGCACCCTCGCGCGGACGATGCCGGAGAGATATTCGAGCATCATCACGATCCCGATGATCAGGATGAGGATTGCTGCTGCCGTATCGTACTCATACCGGTCGAAGGCGGTGTTGAGCGTCGCCCCGATACCGCCCGCACCGACCAGGCCGAGGATCGCGCTCTCCCGGAAATTGATGTCGATGCGGTACATCGAGAGGCCAATGAGCCGCGGCATCACCTGCGGCTGCACCCCGTAGTTGATCCATTGCAGCCAGCCCGCGCCCGTCGCGCGCACCGCTTCCGCCTGGCTGCGGCTCATGCTCTCTATTTCCTCGGCCAAAAGCTTCGAGAGAAAGCCGATGGTCGCAAAGGAAAGCGTCAGGAAGCCCGCGAGCGGGCCGAAGCCGAAGATCGCAACCAGCAGGATCGCAACGATGATCTCCTGCAGCGCGCGGCTGATCGCGATGATCCCGCGACAGATCAGGTAGACGGGCACGGGCGCCAAGTTGCTCGCCGCGCCAAGGCCGATGGGGATCGAGATCGCGATACCCACGACCGAGGCCGCGACCGTCATCACGATGCTCTCGATCATACCCGATTGGATATCGCTCCAGCGCGAGACGAAATCGGGATTGGTGAAGGCGAACACGAACTGAGCGCCCCGGTCGAGCCCGTCCCAGACCCGGCCCCAATCGACCTCGATGCTTGCAATGGCGGCGACGAGATAGACGGCCGATCCAACGAGAAGGAGCCAGCGGAGCCACGCCCGCTGGATCAGCGGCGGCTTGCGCCAAGGCTGGCCGAGCCGCGCCTCGAGCGTCACGCTCACACGGCCCTCGCCGTCTGGACCACATCGGTTGCGCTGTCGTCATCGACTTTCTGGATCGTCGCTTCCCAGTCTTCCTCGCCATAGATCGTGGTCAGCACTTCGGGCGTCAGCGCCTCGGGCGCGCCATCGAACTCGATCGTACCGGCACGGAGGCCCACCACGCGTTGCACGAAGCGCTGGGCCAGCGCCACGTCATGGATATTGACGATCGCCGCCAGCCCACGCTCGGCGCAAAGCTCGCAGATGAGCCGCATGATCTGTCGGCTGGTCTTGGGGTCGAGCGAGGCGGTCGGCTCATCCACCAGCAAGAGCTTGGGGTTTTGGATCAGCGCGCGGCAGATCCCGACGCGCTGACGCTGCCCGCCGGAAAGCTCATCGGCGCGCTTATCGGCCATGGCGAGGAGGCCGACCCGGTCGAGCAAGCGAAAGGCCTCGTCGACATCCGCCTGCGGATAGCGGCGCAGAAAACTCCGCCAGAAGCCCACATAGCCGAGCCTGCCGGACAGGACGTTCTCCATGACCGTCAACCGCTCGACGAGCGCGTACTCCTGGAAGATCATGCCCATCTGGCGCCGGGCGCGCCGCAGGCCCGCAGCGGAGAGGCGGCTGAGCTCGAGCTCGTCGAGCCAAACCTTGCCGCCCGTCGGCTCCACCAGCCGGTTTATGCAGCGGATGAGGGTCGATTTGCCGGCCCCCGATGGCCCGATCAGGGCCAGCACCTGGCCGTCCGGCACCATAAGGTCGATCCCGGTGAGCGCCCTGTCACCGGTTCGGTAGGTCTTCTCCAGACCTTCGAGCTTCAGCATCGCTATCCTCGCAACAACAGAGCGGCCATCGCGATGGCCGCTCCGGTTGTTGTGCGTATCAACGGATTATCCCCGCGGATCACTCGCAGGCGTAGCTGACGCCATTGGCGGCATCGATCTTCCGGATCACGTCCCAGAACTCCTGATACGTCATCTCCAGGAACTGCGCCTCGCCGTTCTTCTCGAACTCTTCCTCAAGGCTCGTGCCGGCCCAGTCGAAGTTGAAGAAGGCGTTGCGGATCTTCTCCTGCAACTCGGGCTTTAGGTTGTAGACGGTGCCATATCCCGTGGTCGGGAAGGTCTGGCTTTTGTAGAGCGAGACGAGCTGATCCTCGCTCACCACATCGCGCTGGATCATGCGGGCAAGCACCGAGTTCGCGATGGACGCGGCGAGATAGTCCTTGTTGGCGACGCCGAGGATCGAGTTGTCGTGCTTGCCTGAGAACACCGGCTCGAAATCGCGCTCCGGGATCATGTCGTAATCGGCCTTCAGGATCGCGGAAGGCGCCTTGAAGCCCGAATTCGAGGTCGGCGAGGTGAAGGCGAGCTGCTTGCCCTTGATGTCCTCGACCTTGTCGATGCCTGAGCCCGGAAAAGTCAGGATCTCCATCTCGTAGCCGAAGCTGCCATCGTCGCCGGCCATGATCGTGAACGGGCGAAAGCCCGCGCAATTCACCGCGAGCGGGTTTGAGCCCGTGTTGAAGCCCGCGATATGCAGGCGGCCAGAGCGCATGGCCTCGATCTGGGCGGCGTTCGACTGGACTGGGAAGAAGACAACATCCTTGCCGGTCTCCTTCTCCAGATGCTCAAGGAAGTCTGCCCAGGCAGTCTTGTAGACGGCGGGATCCTCGACCGGGGTGTAGGCGAAGATCAGCGTGTCCGGGTCGATCTGTTCCGCCGGATCGGTGGGGATGTCGGCGATCAGATCCCCATCGGCATCGCAAAACCGCTCATCCAGGTCGCCGCGCGGGCAATCCTGTGCATTGGCTGGCGCCACGAACAGCGCCATCGCCGCCATGACTGCCGCAGTACCCATGAGATTCTTGAAGACCGACATAAGCTGTACCTCCCGTTCGGTTCGCGCGATCTAACTTTCGGCTCCGTGTAGGTCGGAGCGTCGCTTTGCTTCGGCGCGATCATTCCCTTTCCGAAGGGAAGATGTCGAGTCCTTGCCGAAGCCAAGTTGAAAGCCCAGCCGGCCACTTCCATCGAGGGGTATCGCATGAGGGAAATCTGCGCCGATCTGAGAAGACTGCGTTTCGAAACTGCGCCGGCGCGGGCCGACGGACAAGCACAGTTCTATGAACTTTTTCAGAAGACTTCGGGCAGCAGCGCGTCAGGGGCGTTCTGATAGCAAACCGGCCGCAGGAACCGTCGGATGGAGAGCGTGCCGACCGAGGTCGCACCGAAATTCGTCGAGGCGGGGTACGGTCCCCCATGCACCATGCTATCCGCCACCTCGACACCGGTGGGAAAGCCATTGACGAGCAGCCTGCCAGCCTTGCGCTCGATGATGGGCATCAAGCTTTGGGCGAGGGCCGTATCGCGCTCGTCCATATGCAGCGTGCAGGTGAGCTGGCCATGGAAAGCCCGTGCGACCGCGCGCATCTCCTCCGCGTCCTCCGCAACGACGATCAGGCCTAGGGGACCGAAGACCTCATCCTGCAGGCTCTCATCCGCCTGCCAGTTCTTCGCGGAGACACGCAAAAGATGCGGGCTGGCCGTCCGCCCTTCAGCCGCCGCGCCAAGGAGCGCGCTGACCCCCGGTTGCCGCGCCATCCTTGCCGAGCCTGTGCGGTACGCCTCCGCGATACCGTCTGTCAGCATGGTCTGAGGGGCCGCCTCAGCCAGCGCCGCCTCAGCCAGCGCCGCCTCAGCCGCGGCAACGAAGGTTTCGGCACCTGGAAGGACGACCGCGATCCCGGGATTGGTGCAGAACTGACCGACACCCATGGTCAGCGACGCCGCCCACCCCTCCCCAATGGCAGCACCGCGCGCCGCGACCGCCTCAGGCAGCAGGAACATCGGGTTGACTGAGCCGAGCTCGCCGAAGAACGGGATCGGTTCAGGCCGCGCCGCGCAAAGATCGAAGAGAGCCCTGCCGCCGCGCAGGGAACCGGTGAAGCCGACTGCGCGGATCAGCGGATGTTGGACAAGCGCCGTCCCGACATCGTGGCGCCCGCCTTGAACGAGGCTGAAGACACCGGGCGGCATGCCGGTCTTCGCGATGGCGGCATGGATCGCCTCCGCCACGATCTCCCCCGTGCCCGGATGCGCGGGATGGCCCTTGACGACGACAGGGCAGCCAGCGGCCAGCGCTGCCGCCGTGTCGCCCCCGGCGGTGGAGAAGGCCAGCGGAAAGTTTGACGCACCGAAGACGGCGACCGGACCCACCGGCCGTTGGACCAGCTTCAGATCCGGGCGGGGCAGCGGCGCCCGATCTGGCAACGCGGTATCGTGCTGCCGGTCGAGATAGTCGCCCTTCTCGATATGCGCCGCGAAGAGCCGGAGCTGGCCCACCGTGCGCCCACGCTCACCTTGCAGCCGCGCGGCCGGCAGCGCCGTTTCCTGCGTTCCGATCTCGGTGATCGCATCGGCCCGCGCCTCGATCTCGTCGGCGATGGCATTGAGGAACGCAGCCCGCGCATCGCGCGTCGTGTAGCCGTAAGTCCAAAAGGCTTCCTCCGCCGCCTCACAGGCCCGATCCACCAGGTCCGGCGTACCATGCGAGAACATATGCGAAGGGCCGTGCGCCGGGGTCGAGGCGAAGCGGTCCTCCGTTCCGATCCAGTCGCCAGCGATCAGATGCTTGCCATGGGGGGTGAAGCTCATCGTTCCGTTCCGTTCTCTATGTGACCGCCTGCGTACTGAGAGCCGGCGTTACCCAGCCCGCGACCGAAGTTCTGGCCCAAGCATCGTGCTGACGAAGTCGCCGCCGCGTCCGTTCGAGACGAGGGCGCCGAGCCGGGACGCCAGAACCGCCGCAACCTCGGCCCGCGATACCTCGATCTCAGCGATAAGATCACGCGCATAGCGCAGATCCTTCTCGGCATTGGCGACGGTGAACTGCGCCCCCGACAGATCGCCCTCCAAGGCCGGGGCGACCGCCTTCTCCAACGTGCCGGAGCGTGCCGCACCGCCCATCATCACGTCGAAAAGGGCGCGGCGGTCGACGCCCGTCGCCTCGGCCGTCCGGAAGGCATCCGCGAGCAAGATCATCGTGCCCTGCGAGACCAAATTGTTGAGGAGCTTGGCCGCGTGCCCCCGACCCGCTTCCCCGAACCGCCGGACGGACTTCGAATAGGTGCCGACCACCGCCTCCACGGTCGCTAAGTGCTCTTCTTCGCAACCGACCAGTGAGATCAGCTGCCCCGTCTCCGCCTGCGGGGGCCCACCCGTCACAGGCGCATCGGCAAAGATCGCCCCCCGCTCGGCAAGACGCGCAGCAATGCTCTCACTCGTTCCGGGGCGCGAGGTCGTCGTGTCGATCCACATCTGACCGGCGCGCATCAAAGGCGCGATCTCATCCGCCAGGGTTTCGACTACTTCGGCATTGGGCAAGCAAGTCAGAAGCACATCGCAAGCATCCACCAGCGCCGCGGTCTCGTCGACCTCCCGCGCGCCCCGGTCCAGCAGCGGCTCGATTCGGCTGCGGTTGCGATGGGCGCGAAGGGTCACCGGATGTCCGGCGGCAAGCAGGCAACGCGCCATGCCAGCCCCCATCATCCCGACCCCGATCACACCAATGGCAGCTTTCCTCACGCCGCGGCCTCGTCCGCATGATTACGCGCCATGCGCACCAAAAGATCGAAGGCCTGCCGCGTCGCGCCGACATTGGCGATACCCTTGCCCGCGATGTCGAAGGCGGTGCCATGGGCGGGCGTCGCGACGGGGATCGGCAGGCCGCCAGCGACGGTCACGCCTCGCTCGAAACCCATCAGCTTGATCGCGATCTGCCCCTGGTCGTGATACATGGTGACGACCGCATCGACCTCTCCGCGCTTCGCCTTCAGGAACACCGTGTCCGACGGCCAAGGGCCGCTCACATTCATCTGCCGCTCTTGGCAGGCCCTCACGACCGGGGCGATAACATCGATCTCCTCGCGCCCGAACTTCCCATTGTCGCCCGCATGCGGGTTAAGCGCCGCAACCGCCACATGCGGCCGAGCCTTGCCGGCCCGGGTAAGCGTCGCATGCGCCAGATCGATTGCCCGCTCGATGCCCGGCCCGCTAATATTGGCGGCCACGTCCTTGAGCCCGATATGGCTCGTGACCCGCGTCGTCATCAGCTCATCGAGAACGTTGATCTCGGAGTGGTAGCCAGTGAAGCCGAGATAGCGCGCCATGTAGCGATGCTCATCCTCGGCATTAAGGCCGGCGGCAGTCATCGCTGCCTTGTTGAACGGAGCGAAGAGCACGCCATCGACGACACCGGCCTGGGCCAAGTCCAGCGCCTTGTCGAGACAGCGGAGCGATGTCGTACCGCCCGCAACGGTTACCTCCGCGACGCGAACGTCGTCGGGATCGATGGTCGCAAGGTCGAGATGCACCAACCCCTCGAACCCGGAGAGCGCGGCCTCATCGACGGTCGCGAGCGCGATCTCGGCGTCCGCCTGCGCACCCCCTCGCTGCCAAAGATGGGCATCGCCCACCAGCACGATATGCGCAGCCTCCCGTACAGCCTCCTCGGCCAGAAGCTTCGCGATGAGTTCGGGGCCGATGCCCGATGGATCGCCGGGCACGATGGCAAGTCTTGGCCGCATCACTCCGCCCTCTCCTCGGGGCCCATCTCGGCCATGGCGGCCGCGATGTTGGTCTCAGCGGTCCGCAGATGTTGCTCCAACGCCCGGCGGGCGGCAGCAGCATCGCGGGTCTTCAAGGCATCGACGATGTCGAGATGCTCCTGGCGCGTCGTGTCCCGGCCCGCAACGCGCTGGGACGAGAGAAACCGCAGCCGCCACAGCCTTGCATTGTAGGTCGCATGGGTCTCGGCCAGCGCCGCGTTGCCCGAGGCTGCGACGATCGCCACATGAAACCGCATATCGGCGCGGAACGCTTCAAGCTGACCATTGGCGTCGCGCGCTTCCCTGATCGCGGCGTTCAGGCGCTCGATCTCGACCAGTTCTACATCGCTCGCCTTCTCGCAGGCCAGTTCACCGGCCAGTGCTTCGAGGGCACCTTGCACCCGCAGCCAGTCATTGATCTCGCCAAGCGACGGATTGGCCACGAAGGGCCGCCGCGTCGGGCTGTAGACGACCAGCCCCTCGCCCTCGAGAATGCGTAGCGCTTCTTTAAGCGGCGTACGGCTGATCCCGAATGCCTCGGCCAGATCGCGCTCACGCACCGGCAGCCCCGGCGCAAGCTTTCCCAGAATGATAAGCTCACGAAGGCTATCGGCAGCCTCAGCCGCCAGCGAGCGGCGCGGCTTCAACTCGATCACATCGCGCAGATCGGCGGGCAGGATGGCGTCAGTCATCTCATCGCCCCCATCGCAGCACCAACGGATCGAGCGGGCGAAGAAGATCGATCAGCCGCGCACGAATGGCCGGGTGCAGTGGCGGGATGGGATGGCGGCAGAACTCAGACTTGATCACACCGCCTTCGACCATCGCCGCCTTGCAGGACTGCCAGCCGCATTGCCGGTTCTCATGGTTGATCGCCATGGCGACCCGACCATAGGCGGCCGTCGCGCCCGCGACGTCACCGGCAAGGTGCTGCATGATCACCGGCTTGATCCGGTCGACGATCATGCCGCTGGTCATCGACCCGGTGGCACCGGCATCGAGATCGGCGAGCAGTGTGATCGCCTCTTCCCCATCGAACGGCGCCTCGATCGCCGCTCCTCCCTCGGCGATCAGCGCGCGGATCTTGTTGGCAGCGCGCGGACATTCGATCTTGAAAAGCTTCACGGCCTCGATCTCGCGCGCCATCCGCACAAGGAGTGGGACCGGCAGATCGACACCCGAGAGCGGCGCGTCCTGCACCATGATCGGGATCCCCACCTCGCCTACCGCGGCGAACTGCTCGAAGCTCTGCTCGGGCGTCCCCTTCAGAAGCGCACCGTGATAGGGCGGCATCATCATCACGATATCGGCGCCCAGATCCTTGGCAAAGCGCGCCCGCTCCACCGCGATCTGCGTCGCATAGTGGCTGATCGTCACGATCAGCGGCACGCGCCCCGCAACATGCTCAACGCTGAGCCGTGCCAGCACCTCGCGCTCGGCATCCGAGATCAGGAACTGCTCCGAGAAATTCGCAAGCACGCAGATCCCGTCCGCACCCTGATCGATCAGGCAATCGAGCACGCGCTTCATGCCGTCCAAGTCGAGTGTCCCGTCCGCGTGAAACGGGGTCGGGGCCACGGGCCAAATGCCGGAATAGCTGCTCATTCCATGATCTCGAAATGTTGGAGGTGTTTGTCGCTAATCGTGATGCCAAGGCCTGGCATATCGTCGTCGAGCTGCAGGTATCCGTCCTCCGCCTCGGCGTCGCCTTCGAAGATATAGTAGAACAGCTCGTTGCCGACCTCGACGTCGAAGACCGGGAAGTACTCGCTGATCGGGCAATTCGTATTCGCCATGGTCAGGTGATAATTATGCATCTGCCCGGCATGCGGGATCACCGGCAGCTGCGCCGCCTCGGCGATGGCGTTGATCTTCTGCGCGGCCGTTATGCCGCCGACGCGGTTCGTGTCGTATTGCAGCACGCTCACCGCCTTGCGATTGATGAGCTCGGCGCAACCGATAACGCTGAACTCATGCTCACCGCCCGAGATCGGGACGATGTTCATCGCGTTGAGTTCGGCATAGCCGGCAACATCGTCGGCGATCACCGGTTCTTCCAGCCAGCGCGGCTCGAACTCGGCAAGCTTCGGCAGCATCCGCTTCGTGTAGTCGAGGTTCCAGCCCATATAGCATTCGAGCATGAGATCGACGTCGTAGCCGAGCACTTCGCGCAAGGCAGCGACGCGTTTGATGTTCTCGCGCATGCCCTTCATGCCGTCCTTGGGGCCGAAGCCGAAGCGCATCTTATAGGCCTGGTAGCCGTGCTTGCTCGCCTCCTCGGCCTCCCGCTGCATGGCCTCGACGCTGTCGGCGTAAAGCTTCGAGTAATAGACCGGGATCTTCTCCTTGGTGCGCCCGCCCAGCAGCTTGAAAACGGGCTTGCCGACAAGCTTGCCCATCAGGTCCCAGATCGCGATGTCGATGGCGGAAATCGCAGTCATGCCGATGCCCTTGCGGCCCCAGGCATGGGTCCGGCGGTACATCTTCTCCCAGAGATAGGCGTAGTCGAACGGGTCTTCGCCGATCACCAGCGGCGCGAACCAATCGTCGATCGCCTTTTTGACGACGGTCGGCGCCAGGGCCGCGTTGCCGACGCCGACGACGCCGTCGTCGGTTTCGATCTCGCCGGTCAGCCATTGGGGGAAGCGGAAGGACGCCATC
>JBCDFC010000107.1:0-15670 GCA_039178805.1 Pseudomonadota bacterium
CGAGTGCCGAGGACGCAGCGGTGATCGAGACGCGGGTCAATCTCGCGCTTGAGAAGCTCTACAAGGACGTGCCCGGCTCGCGTGAGCTGGCGGGCAAGGCCCATGGCATCCTCGTCATGCCCGACATCGTCAAAGGCGGCTTCATCGTCGGCGCCAAATACGGAGAGGGTGCGCTGCGCCTCAACACCGGCGACGGCAGGGGCACGACGGCGCAGTACTACTCGGTCGGCGGCGCCTCGGTCGGTTTCCAGGCGGGGGTTGAAGAATCGTCCCATGCGCTCTTCTTCCTAAGCCGCGATGCGCTGGAGAAATTCCGCCGCTCCGACGGTTGGGAGGCAGGCGTCGATGCCGAGGTCACCATCCTCGACATCGGCACAAAGCTCGGTGCCGACTCGACCATCACACAGAAGCCGATCGTGGCCTTCGTGTTCGCCCAAGGCGGCCTCCTGGCAGGGGCCAGCGTGGAAGGCGCGAAGTACAGCAAGATCAATCGATAGCCTTGCTAAGGCGCCTTCTGACCTAAGGTCTTCACCCGAACTGCGTCATTGCCGGGCTCGACCCGGCAATCCATCGTTCCTCGAGGCGTCTGAATTCGTTCAGCCTTCCAGCTCCCCGGGTCGAGCCCGGGGATGACGGATGGCCAAAGGCGTTCCCGACTAGGCGAGCCCGCACCAACCAGTCAGTGCTTGAGGCGGCGGATGAGGGAGGACGTGTCCCAGCGCCCGCCGCCCATATCCTGAACCTCGCCATAGAACTGATCCACAAGAGCGGTCACCGGTAGCCTGGCACCATTGCTCTTCGCCTCCTCGAGGCAGATGCCCAGATCCTTGCGCATCCAGTCGACCGCGAAGCCGAATTCGAACTTGTCGTCGAGCATCGTCTCGTACCGGTTCTCCATCTGCCAGGAACCGGCGGCGCCCTTGGAGATCACATCGACGACCGCACGCCCGTCGAGACCTGCCGCCTGGGCGAAGTTGAGCCCCTCGGACAGCCCCTGAACCAGCCCCGCGATGCAGATCTGATTGACCATCTTCGTGAGCTGCCCGGCGCCCGAGGAACCGAGGAGCCTGCAGGACCGGGCGAAGGCCGCGATCACGGGCTCGGCCTTCGCGTAGGGCGCTTCGTCCCCACCGCACATGACCGTCAGCACGCCGTTCTCCGCCCCCGCCTGACCGCCGGAGACCGGTGCATCGATGAAGTCGATGCCCTGGCTCTTGCCAAGCGCGTGCAGCTCCCGCGCGACATTGGCCGAGGCCGTCGTGTGATCGACGAAAACCGTACCCGCCGCCATGCCGGCAAAAGCACCATCCTCGCCCAACACGACCGAGCGCAGATCGTCGTCATTGCCGACACATGCGAACACGATCTCCGAGCCCGCAGCCGCCTCTCGTGGGGTGACGCCATGGCTGCCGCCATGCTCGCCCGCCCATTTCTCAGCCTTCGCCGCGGTCCGATTGTAGACCTTTACGGTATGGCCCTTGGCGGCTAGGTGACCTGCCATCGGATAGCCCATCACCCCGAGGCCGAGAAAACTCACCGTCGCCATTCGCTGTCCCCTATTGTCCGGATGTCTCATGCTTCATCACGCCGCCGCGCGCCCGGGTTACGTGCCCGGTTGCTTACCCAGTTGCTTGCCTGCTTGCGATCCGCGAGAAGGACTGTGCGTCGGCGGGGCAGAGAGTGGTCCAAGGCCAGGCGCGGTCAACCCTGGTGGCATCGACCCGTTGCATAGACAGGTCGCCGGGCCCCGCTGGCCGGGTGAGGATTGATGCGTCTGCTCTTGACCTGGCTCCTGAGGGGTATCGGCGTCCTGGGCGTGGTCGGCGCGTTGGGGGCGAGCCTCGGCTACTATCTGCTGCAACGCTCCCTGCCCGACTTCAACGAACTGGTCATCGCGGAGGGTTTGGAGGCGGAGGTGCGGATCACGCGCGATCGCTGGGCCATCCCCCATATCCGCGCCGAGAATGCGCAGGACGCCTTCTTCGCACTCGGCGTCGTCCATGCGCAGGACAGGCTCTGGCAGATGGAGCTGAACCGCCGGGCCGCGCAAGGGCGGCTCTCGGCACTGCTCGGACCGCGGACAACGCAGCTCGACCGGTTGGTAAAGACGCTCGATATCTACGGCCACGCAACACGCTCCCTGCCCTTTCAAAGCGCGGAGACGCAGGCCGCCCTCGAGGCCTATGCCGAAGGGGTGAACGCCTGGATGCGGCACCTTTTCCGAGAAGCGAAGGGACGTGGGGCGCCTGAGTTCTTCTTCTTCGGCGGCGAGGGCCTCGCACCCTGGACCCCGGCCGACAGCCTGGGCGTCTTGAAGATGATGGCGCTCCGTCTCTCAGCCTCGGCAAGGATCGAGATCAGGCGTGCGCGGTTTCTGCTGACACTGCCGCCGGAGCGGGTGGCGGACATCCTGCCGGACGCGCCAGAGGGCAAGAGGATCGAGATCCCGCGTTTCGCGGAACTCTTCGATGCGCCTTTTCCGATCCCGACGGAGCATCAGCCGCAGGACCCGCTCCTGGCGATCCTCGGCCCCGTGGCACAGCCAAGCCTTGCGGGTGCCTCGAATGCCTGGGCGGTCGATGGGAGCCGGTCGGCCTCACGCCGACCGCTGCTCGCCGCCGATCCGCATCTTGCGCTTTCGGCACCCTCTATCTGGTACCTCGCGGATGTGCAGGGTGGCGAGGTCGCAGCGATGGGTGGCACGCTGCCGGGCACGCCGCTGGTGCTGATCGGGCGCAACCGCGATATCGCCTGGGGGCTGACGACGGCGACGGCGGACGACCAGGACGTCTTCATCGAACGCCTCGATCCCGAAGATCCGGGGCGTTACCGGACGCCAGATGGCTGGGCGCGCTTTGAGGAGCGGCAGATCCGGATCGACCGAGACGGTGCCGATCCGGTGATCGAGACCGTCCGTCGAAGCCGCAACGGCCCGGTCCTCGATAGCGGCCTCTTCGGCGCGGAGGCGGTGACGCCCGAAGGTCATGTGGCAGCGCTCCGCTGGACGGCGCTTGAAGACGAGGATCGGACGTTTTCTGCAGCTTTCGCCATGATGAGCGCCCCCGATGTCGAAACGGCGCTGGCACGCGCGGCTGGGGCGCGGGCGCCCGCGCAAAACGTGATGGTGGCTGTTAGACAGGACATCGGCATCGTGCTTGCGGGCGCCTTGCCTGCCCGGCGCGCGGACAGCCCGACTGCAGGGCGCGTGCCCTCCCCCGGCTGGCTGACGGAGACGGCATGGGAAGGCATCAGACCCGCGGCTGAGAACCCGAGGATCCTGCGCCCACGCTCCGGCGCACTCGCCAATGCGAATAATCGGGTGACGGATCGCGCCTTCCCCGAGCATATCAGCTTCGACTTCGACCTGCCCTATCGGATCCAGCGGATCGAGAAGGAGCTGAAGGCGCGGGAATGGCACAGCCTGAAGGGCTTCCTGGCGCTGCAGACGGATGCGGTGAGCGAGATGGCGCGGGCGATCCTGCCGCTGATCGCCCGGGATCTGTGGTGGCGCGAGAGCCGGGAGGCGACGGCGCCTGCGGGGCCTAAGACGCGGCGCGCCACAGCGCTTGAACTGCTCGCCGCCTGGAATGGATCGATGGATCGCAACAGGCCGGAGCCGCTGATCTTCGCTGAGTGGCTGAGGCAGCTTACGCTACGCCTTGCCTCGGACGAGCTGGGGCCGCTTATGCCGCTCGTTGAGGGGCTGCAGCCGCTCTTCGTCGAGCGGGCGTTCAAGGATATCGGCGGGGCGGGCATCTGGTGCGACATCGACAAGACGCCGGAACGCGAAACTTGTGCTGAAATGGCGGAGGCAGCACTCGACGATGCGATCGCCCGGCTGGTGCGGGATTACGGGCCCAACCCAGAGGGGTGGCGTTGGGGTGCTGCGCATCGGGCGGAGCATCCCCACACGCCGCTCGGCCATATCGGCCCATTGAAGTTCCTGGTCTCGATCCGGCACGAGACGTCAGGCGGCGACTTCACCATCATGCGGGGTGCGATGCAGGGTGGCGGTGCCGAGCCCTTTCGCAATGTTCATGCCTCGGGGCTGCGTATGGCGGTCGACTTCGCAGATCCCGACCGTTCCGCCGTGATCATCGCGACCGGTCAGTCGGGACATCCGCTCTCCCGACACTACGACGATATGGCTGAGCTATGGGCGCGCGGAGACACCGTGCAGATGTCGATGGACGACGCGGACGCGCGGCTGGGCGCCGTCGGAGAGATGAGACTGATCCCGTTGCGGTGACCCGCTGAAGTGGCCGGTGATGTGCCAGATGGTTGGCGCGTCAGATCCAAGGCTCCGCGCCCTCCCACGACAGGTTATCGCTCCTTCACTTAACATTGAGCGAACGCTCGTCGCTCCCTGCGCGCAACGCCGTATCCATCCGGTAAGGAGCGCGGTCACGCTGCCTTGACTGCCGGTTGGGCCGGATTCCAGCTCCAGGGGCGCAGATCATCGAGCAGCGTGATCGGCGTGTCGGCGATGCCGGCAAGAACGTCGGCAAGCCAGGCTTGCGGGTCGATGCCGTTCGGCTTCGCGGTGCCGATCAGGGTGTACATGAAGGCCGCCCTGTCGCCGCCGCGCACGGAGCCGGCGAAGAGCCATAACTTTCGGCCGAGGGCGACGCCGCGCAGGGATTGCTCGGGCGCGGGCAGTCCGTTGATGGCGCTCTCGAGTTCGAAGACGGCGTCGATGCGCGTCACTGCCTCGAGCGCGATCGGCGAGACCGGGGGCGCCTTCGGCCCGTGCGTCGCTCCAGCACAGCGCAGGAAGGATCTGCCGCGGCACCCGGTCCGCGTCATAGAGGGCGTTAGATCCGGCATAGGCGTCGGCCTGGAGCATTCCCGTCCGATCCTCGAGGGCTTTTGCGGATGTTCGCCGCGCCGATCGCCGGAGAAGCGGAAGAGCGAAGCCGGCGGCGTCGGACCGGGGTCGGGCCAGGGCAGGACCAGGGCAGGACCGGCGCGGGGCCGGTCGTCGCGACCATTGGCCCATAGCCGCGCGGTCTCGGTCTTGCCCTTCGCCAGGAGCGGCACCGTCGTGTCGTCGCTGTGCAGGCTTGCGGCCGCAAGCACAAGCGCCTCGATCATCGCGTGCAGCGGCGGCGCCAGCGCGGCGGCGGCCGCGCCCACCTGGTCGCTACGCGTCGAGAGGCTCAGCTCGACGCCCTCGCGGGCATAGCGCTCTGCCTAGCGGTTCAGCGGCTGGAACTGTCCCCTCGCCATTGTCCTCGGACCAAAGGCGGACAAGGGCTCGCTCTCGAAGAGGATCATCGTCAGCAGGCTCGGACCCGCCCAGCCTCTCGGGGTCGCATGGAAGGGCGCCGGCGGCTGACTGATGCGCTCGCAAGCGCGACAGCTGAACTTCTCCCGCACGGTCTGGATCACCTTCCAAGGGCGCGGCACCACCTTGAGTGTCTCGCTCGCCATTGTTCTCGAACCGATAGCGCATAGTGGCTCGCAGTCCTCGCCCAGCTTGGCGAGCCGCGACGAGCCGCAGGCGGCGCATGTGCAGGGTGCGGGGATCACCACGCGCTCACGCGGCAGGTGCTCGGGAAACGGCTTGCGGACAGGCCTGCGGCGCTCGAAAGTCCCGACCCGTGCCTTTGCTTTCTCCACGGCTGCCTCGGCTAGCCTATCGTCCTCGGAGGCCGTGGCTTCGCTCGCCATCGGGCTCGAACCGATGGCGCCTCGAAGGCTCGCCCTCAAGCTGCAGCTCGAGTTGGTCGAGCAGGCGCTGCTTGCGCTGGGAGCGCTGGGAGCGCTGGGAGCGCTGGGAGCGCTGGGAGCGCTGGCCGTAGAGCTCGCGCCGGAGCTTTTCTACCTCGAGGCGCAGATGCGCCGTCGAGATCGCGACCGCGCCATTCTTCGGGGTCGGCCAGATGAAGCGCCCCTTCTCCAGCCGCTTGGCATCGAGGGACATGCCCAAGCCGTCGTGCCAGAGGATCTTCAAGAGCGATCCCCTCTCTTGCCGCGGAAGACGAAGAGGTCGCCCGCATTGAGCCACGCCGCCTCTGGAGCATGGTTCTCGCGGGTGTCCGGGTGGATCTACGAGAGAGGAGCGTATCCGGGTGCTGCGATCGGAGCGGCGCGGAGCGCGCTTGACCAAGGGCGCGACCGATCGCCGACGAGGGCCTTGTCACGACCCAGATGGCGAGCGCCGGAACCTACGGGTCACGGTCGCTCGGCTCTCATGGCCGCGTCGTCAGCGGTGATAGGGTTTCGTGGCCTCGCTCATCACCACCATCATCGTGCGGAACGGGACGCTCCAAAGGACGGCAAGGCTTTGCGCAGCGGGGCCGAACGCGAACGGCTCGACCGTAGGATCGTTTCTCTTCGTATGCTCAACAGGTGCGCCTGGCATCTGGCAACGCTCCTCTAACCTCGGGACGTGATCGTATCCGCTGCATCGCAGCACAGTGAATACAATCTCTCTCATTCGAGACTGTGTTGCGCAGAAAGATTGCGCATTCGCATCTTATCCAGGCATTTTGTGTCGACTTTCCGGCCGACGAGATGCGTTCCCGACAGATACCGCGCGCAGTTGCACAATCGTGCACGGCGAATTCGGCCAGTTTGATTCGAGATTGAAGGGTTTACTGGCCCCGAAAGCCTGTTGCCGCCTAGCCGAAGAGTTCGTGGCAGAGCTCGAGGCTCTCCACCAAACGGTCGACCTCGGCTTTGGTGTTGTACATCCCGAAGCTTGCTCGGCAGGTCGCGCTGACGCCGAGATGGTCCATCAGGGGCTGTGCACAATGGTGGCCGGCCCGCACGGCGACGCCCTTTTTGTCGACGACCGTCGAGATGTCGTGGGGATGCGCCCCGCCCTCCAGCACGAAGGAGAAGATCGCGCCCTTGTCGGCGGTATGGCCGTGCACCGTTAGCCAGTTGATGCCGTCCAACCGTTCCCGCGCATAGTCCCGCAGCGCGGTCTCATGCGCCGCGATGGCGTCCATGCCCGTCGCCTCAAGATACTCGATCGCCGCACCGAGACCGATCATCGGCACGATGGGCGGCGTGCCGGCCTCGAACTTCATGGGCCCGTCCTGGTACTCCACCCGATCCTCATGCACTTCGCGGATCATGTCGCCGCCGCCGTTGAAGGGCCGCATCTCCGCCTGACGCTCCGCCCTTGCATAAAGGGCGCCGGTCCCGTTCGGGCCATAGAGCTTGTGACCCGTGATGGCGTAGAAATCGACGCCGAGATCCGTGACATCGACGGGCATGTGCACGGCGGCCTGGCTGCCATCGACAACCGTCGCGATCCCGCGCTCGCGCGCTGCCGCCGCGATGGTCTTCACGTCGACGACAGTGCCGAGGACGTTCGACATATGCGTGACCGCCACAAGCTTCGTCCGCGGCCCCATGGCGGCGATGACGGCCTCCGGATCGAGCGCGCCGCTACCGTCAACGGGCACCCAAACGAGCTTCACGCCCTTGCGCTCCCGCAGGAAATGCCAGGGCACGATGTTCGCGTGATGCTCCATGACGGAGAGCACGATCTCATCGCCCTCCGTGAGGTGCGGCATGGCCCAGGAATGCGCGACGAGGTTCAGGCTCTCCGTCCCGCCGCGGGTGAAGATGATCTCGTCCTCGGTGGCGCCGAGGAAGCGGGCGATGATGCCGCGCACCGCTTCGTAGTTCTCGGTCGCCAGGTTCGAAAGCGTATGAAGACCCCGGTGCACATTGGCGTACTCATCCGAGTAGGCCTGCTGCACGCGATCGAGCACGGCCTTGGGTTTCTGGGCCGAGGCAGCATTGTCGAGATAGACGAGAGGGACGCCGTTCACCTCGCGAGAGAGGATCGGGAAGTCCTGCCGGATGCGGTCGACATCGTACATGCGTAGTCCCTCAGGCTCGGCGAAACGGTTCAGATACCGCCTACGAAGTTAATCATGGCGGTCGAGAAAAGCATTGCCACTGCGACCATGACGCCAAGCACGCCCCAGGGGTTGCGAAAGCCGTGCAGCTCCATCGTGTAGCAGGCGAGCACCCAAAGGTATTGCGAGACGGCGATGGCGAAGATGAAGACGATGCCGACGGGCATCTGATCCGGCGTCGCCCCGCCAGCCGCCACGGCCCCGAGGAGGAACAGGGGCGACAGCAGCGTCGTCACCAGCGTGTGCCAAGCGGTAATGACGAGCGCCTGCTCCCGATCGCCCTTTCCGCCGAAGAGCGCCCCGATGCCCCAAACCGCGAAGCCCAGGATACCGACGAGCGCCACCTGGGCGATTAGGTTCAGAACATGGAAACCGATGGGCACCCCGCTCGGCGCGCCGGCGTCCCGTGCGCCGGGGATCAGGATCGCAAGGATCGCCTGGAAGCAGTAGGCCAACACCGCGAACTGGACCGCCGTGTCGAGCTTGTAACCCTGCGCGAGCACTGCCCGTGCCGAGGCGCGGGGAGAGAAGAGACCCTGCACCATGCGGCGGAACAATTCGAAGATCACCAGAAGCCTCCGTCAGGGCTGGCCGCGTGGCGCCCTCGCGGCTCAGAACATGGCGCGAAGGCTGTCCAGCAGATAAAGCCCAAACACGAGGATAGCCACTGTCAGCAGCGAAAACGCCACGAAGATGGGCGAAGTGTTCCGAAACCCGTGGCTCTCAGCAACCGAGGCGGACACGAAATAGACGAAGGCGATGACGCCGATGAGCTGCGCCGGAAGCACCAGCATCGGATCGGCGAAGAGCGGGACGGTGGGCGCGAGATAGCCCATCGCTACCACAACGAGCGCGCTGAGGACACCGATGGGGGCGGCCACGAGCGACGCCCAGAAGATGCCGGCGCGCGTATCCCGCCAGCTCCCCGTGCCGCCCACCAGCCGGCAGAAGAACGCGACAACACCTGAGAAGAGATAGAGTGTCGCCGTCCGGAACAGGAAACAGATCGCGACAAGCCCGCCGATCGCGCCCGCAAGCTCGGAGGGCAGCGCGTTTTCGATGTTCTGGCCGGGAGCGACTGCGAACTTCATGCCGAAGTTCAGAAAGAAGATCACATCCGACATGAGCACGTAGAAGAGCAGCCGCGGCTCTGTCGGGTTGTCGTCGAGCAGGATCCGCGTCGCGCGGCGCATGTCGCGGAAGCTGAGCGCGATCCGCGCGCTCATCGTGCCCTCTTCGAGCGCGAGGAGCTCCTCGTCTTGCTCGAGATCGGACAGCTTCACTTCGGGCAGATCGCCGTAGTCTTCGTAGACGCGCTCTTTCGTCACCGTCCCGTCCCCCATGGCCCCCTCCGGCCGCGCGTGACCAGTATCCCCCGATACCGGCCTTCGTCAGGCTCCCATCAGTTTGGCAGGCTGTGCGCCAGCGCCCAGACCCCCAAAGTAATCCCGCCGATGACAAGGAATACCATCCAAACGCGGGAAAACCCATGGGCCTCTGCGATGCAGTAGGACAGAAGCGCTGCGAGTGCTGCAACATGGATCGGGCTGAGCCCGAATAGCGGCATGCCGGCCATGCGCAGCAGAAGCTCCACCAGCGTGAGGGCAAAGCCGAGTGGTGCCGCCACAAGCTCAGCCCAGCAGACGGCTGCTCTGCTGGCACGCCAGGTTCCAGTGCCACCGAATAGCCTCGCGACACCCCCGGCAATCGCGGCGAGCCCGTAGAGCATCAGCGGGCGGAGGATCACCAGCGCGACGAACGCGGCGGCGAAACCGGCCGAGAGCCTTTCGACATCGCCGCCACCGGCAGCGCGCGCCATGATCCGCAAGCATTCGGCCGCAAAGAGGATCGCGCCCGCCGTCATCGCGAACATCAGGATCCGACCCTCGGTCGGCTCGCCTTCGAGAATGCCGCGCATCGAAGCGCGTGGATCGGACCAGGCGCGGAAGACGCGGGCGGTGAAGCTCATCCCGCCTGCGCCCGCTATCTGCCCGGCCGCCTGCCCGTCTTCCGCCCCTGTCCGAGCTCTCGCGCCCTCAGCCATGGCCCGCCGAACTCCCTCGCGTCCTATGCACGACATGCTCTGCCCTGCGGCAGCCCCCGCCGCAGGCACAGTGTAGCGTCAGCTGCTTCGCGCGGCCATCCATTCAGCGACGGCACCCCGGATCGCTTCGCCAATATCCTCGTCCTCGATCTCCTCGATCGCCTCATCGGCGAAGGCTGCGACGAGCATCGCCTCCGCCGCGCGGCGCGGCACACCGCGGGCCTTGAGGTAGAAGAGCGCATCGGGGTCGAGCGCGCCGGTCGTGGAGCCGTGGCTGCACTTCACGTCGTCCGCGTAGATCTCAAGCTCAGGCTTCACCAGGAACTCAGCGCCATCCTCAAGCACCACGGCCTGGCTGATCTGATATCCATCGGTCTGTTGAGCGCCCTCGCGCACGTAGATCTTGCCCTGGAAGACGGCGGTCGAACGGCCTTCGATGACGTTCTTGAAAACCTGCCGGCTCTCGCCTCTGAGGGCCGAATGCGTCACGAAGACGGTATTGTCGAGATGCGCCTTCTCTTTGCCGAGCACGGCGCCCGCGATGTGACCGACCGCATCGTCGCCGGCCAGTTCCATCACCGTCTCGTTGCGGGTCAGCAACCCATCGGCCATCAGGGTGAAGGACTGAAATTTAGCGCCTGTGCCGATCCGCGCGAAGATGTGCGCGGCCGATGCGGCCCGCTCACCTGTCTGCACGCGCACATGACGGAAGGTACCGCCGGGTGCGACGTCCACTTCCATCAACACATTGCTGGGCGTCCCGCTCTCAAGGAGCGTGAGGCTGCCACCCGCCTCGACACGCACGACATGGCGGAGCATCGAAGCGCCGTCCCCAACCTGGTTGTGGCGGAGATAGATCGGCCTCGGCGCCTCCCCCGTGACCTGGAGCACCAGGCCTTCGGTCGCCGTCGCGGTGTTCAGCATGGCGAGCGGGCGGGCAACCTTCTCGTGCCCGGCAAGCTCGAGCGCGCCGAAAAGCTCACGCGCGATGGTGATATCCTGCGTCAGCACTTGGCTGAGCGTCGCGATCGCCACCCCCTCGAGCACTGGGGCATCCGATAAATCGGGCCTGAGGCGCCCATTGACGAAGCGCTGCACCACGGCATCGATGCTATCGAAGGCTGTGTCCTCGGCTGCCGCTTCGCCCTCGCCAACGGGGGCGAGGGGGGTCGTGAACTTAGCCGGGTCCGTAAAACGCCAATACTCGTCGCGCTTGATCGGGGCGCCCGCATCCAACAGGCGCGCCCGCGCCGCGGCGCGAACCTCGCGAACCCAGCTCGCCTCGCCTTCGGGCAGCGGCAGCGCGTGCAAGAGTTCCTCGGCTGCGCGCCGTGTGGCATCCGTCGCCATGGCCCCTCTCCTCACGCGCTCGCCCGAAGCGTGCCATAGCCCTCGGTTTCGACCCGAAGCGCAAGCTCAGGCCCGCCGGTCTCGATGATCCGGCCGTCGGCCATGATGTGCACGACATCCGGCGTGATATGGTCGAGCAGACGCTGATAATGCGTGATGACGAGGAAGGCGCGGTCGGGACTGCGCAACTTGTTTACGCCCTCGGAGACGAGCTTCATCGCGTCCACGTCGAGGCCCGAATCGGTCTCGTCCAGGATGCAGAGCCGCGGCTCCAGCACGCTCATCTGCAAGATCTCGTTGCGTTTCTTCTCACCGCCCGAGAACCCGACATTGAGCGAGCGCTTCAGCATCTCACTCTTCATCTCAAGCTCTGCGGCCTTGGCGCGAACGAGCTTGAGGAAGTCGGGGGCGGAGATCTCTTCCTCGTCGCGGGCCTTCCGCTGGGCATTGAGGGCCGTGCGCAGGAAGGTCATGTTGTTCACGCCCGGGATCTCGACCGGGTATTGGAAGGCGAGGAACACGCCGGCTGCGGCGCGCTCCTCGGGCTCCATCTCCAGCAGGTCGTCGCCGTCGAGCGTCGCGCTACCCGCCGAAACCTCGTAACCTTCGCGTCCCGCCAACACGTAGGACAGGGTCGACTTGCCCGACCCGTTCGGCCCCATGATCGCGTGCACCTTCCCCGCTTCGATCGTGAGGTCCACGCCCTTCAGGATCTGCTTGTCCTCCTCCTCGAGGCTGACTTCCAGGTTCCGGATCTCGAGCATCGTCTTCTCCTGTCATCCCGGCGGCATTCTCCGCCTTCGCGTCTTCAAGGGCGCCCGAAGGCTGCTCCGTCTCGTCGTCGTCTCCGAGGCCCGCGGCGAGCACGAGCCGTTCCGCCTCTGCCGCTAGGAAGGCCGCATCGAGCGGCATCTCCGCCTCTTCCTCATCCGTCACGTCGGCGGCGACCCAGTCCTCGCTGCCCCAGGCCGCATCGTCCGCTTCGGCTGCGTCCCCCGGGCCCTCCAGGTCCTCCGGCTCCTCCACCGGTTCGGGCGGTGGTGAGACGAGTTGGACGACCGTTTCATCCTCGAGCGCCTCCTCCTCCATCATCGGCGCTTCCGGCTCGACCTCGCCCTTTCCCGAAGGCTGCGCTTTGCTCGCGGCAGGCCGGGCCTCTTGCCGAGGCACCTCGCTGATCGCTGCACCCGGGTTCACCGGCGCGATCCCGAGCGGGTTGATCAATGGCGACCAGGACTGTGTGCCAAGCGCCGAGATCTCCGCCGCGATCACATCGCGATCCATCGCGAAACGCCGCATCATCGCGCTGGCGAACAGTCTTACCGCCGCATGTGCAATCGCCTGACGTAGCGCCGGATCGTGATCCAGCCTGTCGATGCGCGCGACAGCGGTGCTCACCGCCTCTGCGATATGACCCGAGACCGTGTTGGGGGTCTCCGCTTCCTTTCCTTCCGTACCGATCATGCCGTCCGCCCTTCTACCAGCGCCCTTCTGGGCAACACCGGGTCAACGGACTAGCAACCATTCCCTTCCAATTCCTTTCGACGCAGGTCCCGGCCCGCCGCCGATCAGAGCTTCTCCACCGAGACGGCCGTGCCGGACGCCGAGACCATCAGCATGCTGTCGCCGACGACCTCGTAATCGAGGTCGATGCCCACCACCGCATCGCCCCCGACGTCGCGCGCCCGCTCCTCCAGCTCACGCAGCGCCGTATCGCGCGCGTCCTGAAGCTTCGATTCGTAGGCCGAGGCTCGCCCACCGACCACGTCCGTGATCTGGGCGAAGAAATCGCGGATGACGTTCGCACCCATGATCGCCTCGCCGACGACGATCCCGCGGTAGCCGGTGATGCGATGCCCCTCGATCGCGTTCGTCGTCGTCAGGATCACGCCTCACCCTCCCAGTAGTCACGCCCGTCTTCGCGCCTTCCGACGAAGTTAAGATGGGCCGAGAAGAAGTCCTGCCCAGGGCTGATCGCGATCGTCGCGAACTTTCCGCTATCGGGGTATTCGACCACGTCGGGGTCCTGCCATGACGAGACGCCGAGGTAGCGTAGCGGCACGTCGCCGGTGTTGACGATCTGATGCGCTGTCTCGGGTCCGCCGCGCGGGCAGCCTATGATGTCGCCCGCCTCGACGGCATGGACCGCATCGCCTAAGCGCACTTCGCCTCGGCCATCGAGGATCACGAAAAGCTCGTCATTGGCGAGGTGGTTGTGAAAGGGAAAGGCACGCTTGCCAGGCTCAACGACCGTCATCATGGCGCCAAGCTTCGTGAGCCCCAGTGTCTTGCCGAGAGGCGCGATCATCGCCGCAAAACGACCGCTCCCGCCCTCTGGCGCCATAGGGAACGATGCGGCTTCGGAGAGCCGGACAACCGGTTTCGTTTCGGACATCCGACCCTCCCGATATTGAAGCAGCCTTAGCGGCTGGAGCCCACCACGCGCTCGATCATGGTGAGGAAGGTCTGCTCGCTGCCGATACCGGTCAGCGTCTCACCGTTGGCACGGACAACCTCCCAGCTCTCGCGCCCGATTGCCTGGACGCGGCAGAAACGCTCACCATCGCCAACCGGGCTGATGTCGAAAGCTGTCAGATCGTCGTTGGCGGCCACCGCAACTTCGTGGCCATGCTCCTTCAAATGCTTCTCGGCAGCCTCCGCCAACAGCAGCAGCTTGGCGCCTTCTTTAACGTCGTTCATCATGTCTGCTCTCCTTTTCTGGGCGGCGGCCAAGATCGGCGCCGCTTCGTCATCTGAGCCGCCAACAGGCGCTCATACACGGCGCCCGGGCACACCCAGCCGCCGTCATGGCTAGGATCGAACGCTAAGATCGCCCGATCCGTCGCTTCCCTGCGTCACAACTTTGCCTACCGCGCGCTCCCCACGCGGCAGGGGTGGTGGCGAGCTGCTTAGCCCACCGAGCCCTCGAGCGAGATCGCGACGAGCTTCTGAGCCTCGACTGCGAACTCCATAGGCAGCTCCTGCAGCACCTCCTTGCAGAAGCCGTTCACGACAAGAGCGACCGCCTCCTCCTCATCCATACCGCGGCTGCGGCAGTAGAAGAGCTGATCCTCGTCAACCTTCGACGTGGTGGCCTCGTGCTCGGCCCGGCTGCTCGCGTTTTTGACCTCGATATAGGGAACCGTATGCGCCCCACAGTCCGATCCGATCAAGAGGCTGTCACATTGCGTGAAGTTGCGGCTGTTCTTGGCCCGCGGATGCATGCTCACGAGGCCGCGATAGGTGTTCTGCGCCCGGCCAGCGCTGATCCCCTTCGAGACGATGCGGCTGCGCGTATTGCGGCCAAGATGGATCATTTTCGTGCCCGTATCCGCCTGCTGGGCGTTGTTCGTGATCGCGATCGAGTAGAACTCGCCCTGGCTCTCCTCACCCCGCAGGATGCAGGAAGGATACTTCCAAGTGATTGCCGAGCCCGTCTCGACCTGCGTCCACATCACTTTGGATCGTGCGCCGCGGCAGTCTGCCCGTTTCGTAACAAAGTTGTAGATGCCGCCCCGGCCCTGCTCATCGCCCGGATACCAGTTCTGCACAGTGGAGTATTTGATCTCCGCATCCTCGAGCGCCACGAGTTCGACACAGGCCGCATGAAGCTGGTTCGTGTCGCGCATCGGCGCTGTGCAGCCTTCAAGATACGAGACGTAGGAGCCCTTGTCCGCGATGATCAGCGTGCGCTCGAACTGGCCCGTGTTCTCCGCGTTGATGCGGAAATAGGTCGAGAGCTCCATCGGGCAGCGAACACCCGGCGGGATGTAGACGAAGCTTCCATCCGAGAACACGGCCGCATTCAGGGTCGCAAACTTGTTGTCGCTGTTCGGGATCACCGTGCCGAGGTATTTGCGCACCAACTCCGGGTGCTCGCGCAGCGCCTCGGAGATCGAGCAGAAGATGACGCCGTGCTTTGCGAGCTCGTCCTTGAACGTCGTACCGACCGAGACCGAGTCGAAAACTGCGTCGACAGCGACCTTCCGACCCTCGATCGGCGCGCCCTCAGCGCCCTCGACGCCCGCCAGGATCATCTGCTCGCGGAGCGGGATCCCCAGCTTCTCGTAGGTGCGGAGCAGCTCCGGATCGACCTCGTCCAGGCTCTTCGGCTTCTCGTTAAAGCTCACCGGCTGGGCGTAGTAGTACTGATCCTGATAGTCGATCGGCGCGATGTTGAGCATCGCCCAGTCCGGCTCCGGCTGCGTCAGCCAGCGGCGAAACGATTCGAGCCGCCACTCCAGCATCCACTCCGGCTCGCCCTTCTTGGCCGAGATCAGACGAACGATGTCCTCGTTTAGCCCTTTCGGCGCAAACTCCATATCGACATCGGTGGACCAGCCGTATTTGTAGGCCCCCATCGCCCGCACGGTATCGATGGTCTCCTGGTCGA
>JBCDFC010000108.1:0-15470 GCA_039178805.1 Pseudomonadota bacterium
GGATGGCCTGGTTGGTGCGCCCGGCCTCCACGAGCTTCATCATCGGCAGATAAAGCCCCTCCTCATGCACCGAGCGGCTGTCGGCGGAGAGGCCGCGGCCCCCGATATCGAGCGCATGGCAGCAGGAGGCGAAGAACGCGATGCAGCGCCCGTTGCGGAAGACGGGCGTGGCGATGGTGATGTCGTTGAGCTGGCTCGCCGTAAGCCACGGATCGTTGGTGATGAGCACATCGTCCTCGGCCAACCCGTCCACGGGGAAGCGGCCGAGGAAATGGGTCATGCCCGTGGCCATGGAGTTGATATGGCCCGGCGTGCCGGTCACGGCCTGCGCCACCATGCGGCCGCGCCGGTCGAAGACGCCGGCAGAAAGATCGCCTGCCTCGCGCACGATGGAGGTGAAGGAGGAGCGCATGAGAGCAGCAGCCTGCTCATTCACGGCGGCGATGAGGCGGGCCCAAAGGATGTCGAGTGTGAGCTGGTCCATGCCGTCAGCTTAACGCCTGCAGTGCTTTCCGCACCAGATATGTCGCATGCCCCATGGACACTCTGCGCCATCGTTTTCTTCCAAAACTAACTTCCTGACGCTACGGTACGCGCGTCTGGCGCGCTGCGACTGGGGAAGCGGATGATCGAAGCTCTGACGATGACGTTCTTCGTCTTGATGACGGCCTGTGCGTTCTTCGTGCTGGTTGCTGGCGTCTACAACTTCTCACTGCTCGTGAAGTATCGCGGGCTGCGCGGGCCTGATCCTGAGCCGTTGGGGCATTTCACCGAGGCTGAGCTGCCGAGAGTGACGATACAATTGCCCGTCTACAATGAGGGGGTTCTTGCCGCACAGTGTCTCAGGCTCGCGGCGGAGCTCGACTATCCGAACGACAAGCTCGAGATCCAATTCCTGGATGACTCAGATGACGGTGTCACGGGTGATATTGCGACGAAGACGATCGACGAGTTACGCCAGAAATACCCTGATATCGTCTTTCAATACTTCCACAGAACCGACCGCACCGGGTTCAAGGCTGGGGGGCTGAAGCTCGGCACCGAGAACATGAGCGGCGATTTCGTTGCCATTTTCGATGCGGATTTTCAGATCCCGCGGGATTACCTGCGACGCACTATCCACTATTTCAAGGATTCCCGGGTCGGGGCGGTTCAGGCGCGGTGGGACTACTGCAATGTCCACCAGTCGCTGATGACGCGTCTGCAGGCCAACAAGCTCGATCTCCATCAGATGGCGGAGCAGAGCGGCCGGGCGCGCGCCGGGAAGATCGCGATTTTCCACGGCACGGCCGGGATCTGGCGGGCCGAGGCGTTGCACGATGCTGGCGGCTGGAACTGCGTGAGCGAGGTGGAGGATGTCGAGGTGACGCTCCGCGCCTGCGTTCGTGGCTGGCGGATCACCTATCTCGATCACTACAGGGTGCTCTCCGAACTGCCGGAGACGATCAGCGGCTATGTGCGTCAGCAGATGCGTTGGCGCCGCGGCTGGAGCCGCATTGCCATCCGCTATAGCGGCGAGATCTGGCGGAGCGCGCTGCCATGGCGCTTGAAGCTCGATTTCTTGTGCAGGCTTCATGTCGGCTGGGCCGCTGTGCTCGGCGTCGCGATGACGATGCTGGTGCTGCCCTACTTCGCCGTCGCCGAAGAGTTTGGGCTGCTGCAGCTTGCCATCGCCATCTATCTGGCAAGCTTGGGTGTATCGCTCCTCGGACGGCATTTCGAGATGAAGACCTTGGAGGAGGACCCCCAGGCTCGGACGCCGTTGTCGCTGCCCTTGTGGCTCAGACCGCTGCCGCTCAGCTACCTTATCACCACCATGGGGATGCTCTGGCCCTTGGTGCAGGCGACGCTCGAAGGCTTCGGCAAAAGCCAGGTCTGGGAGGTGACGCCGAAGAGCGGGACGACCTCGCTCTCAACCGGCCATATGATGACGCCGACCCGCGGCAAGGTGCCGGGATATGTGTTGGGGACCCTCGCGCTTTCGGCAACATCCTCGGTGCTTGTCGTCGTCGCGTTCCTCTACCTCCACCCGATCGCTGCACTCTTCTACGGCACGCAAGCGCTTGGGGGCGGCTATATCGGGCTGCTGCTGCTGCGGTTTCACGGATACGATCTGACCTTTGGCGTCCTCGACCGCGTGGTGCGTGTGGCGCGCTGAGGCCTTGGTACCTCGGACCGTCGCGTGACCGGATTGAGGCCCGGCAAACATACAGGCTCCGTCGTTGGCGGACTTGATTTGGCAATCCCGCATCCCCTAACTTTTTGACCCGCTTACGTTTTCCAGATTCTCGGGTTGAACCCGGGGATGGGGTCAATGGGTTCGTCCGTCCGAAGCGGACCGCTAGGGCTGCATCGCTTAACGAACGACGCCGGCTGCCCTTTTCCCACGGGCGAGCGTCTCAAAAGCGGCGGGCGGATGTCGCTCATGACTGACACTCGCGCTAGGCTGGTGCTATGCAAGCGTCGGTTGTGTCCAGAAACCGTTCCCGCTACCTCGTACCCGCTTCTTCCTTCAAGAAACCCCGATAGAAGGACAGCGACATGACGCGCTTGTCAGCCCTCACTTTCGCGATCGCCCTCCTGCTCCTCCCCCACACGATCATGGCGCAGGACGATGCGGAGGCGCCGCCGCCGCTGCCTGCGGCCGTCACTGACACCACGCAGCCGCTGGAAGTGTTGACGCTCAACCTTGTGCCGCTGACGGTCGATGAGCTTGGTCGGGCGGCTGAGGCCTGGCTCGGCATCGTGAAGGCCAAGACCGAGGAAGTGGTCGCAGCCCAGATCGAAGCGACCGCCGCCGAGGGCGCCGCCGCCGACACGGCCCGTGAGCGCCTGGGCGAGCTCACGCAGGCGAGGAAGGCGCTCTTCGACGCCTATTCGACCGTCGTCGACAGTTTCGAGAAGAAGGGCGGCGACGAGGCTCAAGTCGCGATCTACCGCGCTTATCGCAACTCCATCATCGTCGAGGAGACGCGGACAGCGGATGTCGAGACGCTCGTCGCTCAAGCGCTCGCATGGGCGACCGACGAGGATGGCGGCATCCAGCTCCTGATCGATATCGCGGTGATCGTCGCCTCCTTTATCGGGCTCATCCTCGTCGCACGCATCTTGCGTCGGGTCGCAAGGCGCATCCTGGGGCGCGTGCCCAACCTTTCAAAGCTGCTGCAGGCCTTCCTCGTGATGGCGATCTACTGGATCATCATGTCGATCGGTTTTCTCGTCGTGCTCTCCGCGCTCGGGATCGACGTCTCGCCCGTCTTCGCGCTGATTGGCGGCGCCTCCTTCATCCTGGCCTTCGCGTTCCAAAGCACGCTCGGCAATCTTGCGGCGGGCCTCATGATCATGATGAACCGGCCCTTCGATGAGGGCGACTATGTGGATATCGGCGGGACGGGCGGCACGGTGAAGTCGGTCAGCGTCTCGTCGACGACGGTCGTGACGCCGGACAACCAGACCATCGTGATGCCGAACTCCATGGTCTGGGGGAACATCATAACGAATGTGACGAGTGCTGAGACGCGGCGCGTCGATCTGATGTTCGGCATCGGCTACGAGGACTCGATCGAGGATGCTCAAGCGGTGCTGGAGCGGGTGGTGTCGGAGCATCCGCTGACGCTGGCCGAGCCCGCGCCGGTGATCCGGGTGCATAGCCTTGGCGCAAGCTCGGTCGACTTCATCTGCCGGCCCTGGGTCAAAGGCGGGGACTACTGGACCGTCTACTGGGATCTCACGCGCCAGGTGAAGGAGGCGTTCGACGCCGCCGGCATCTCGATCCCCTTCCCGCAGCAGGACGTCCACTACAAGCCGGTGGAGCCGAAAAGCGTGGAGAAGGTGTCGGCGCCGACGGAGACGGTCTCTCGCGGTGCGGAGCCGGATGCAAAGCTCGAAACCGCGTCGGACTGAGAAGTCCCACCTTCTCCTACCGTCATCCCCCGGCTCGACCGGGGGATCCAGCACTCAAGGCGGTCGCAACCATCCCCGCAGGGACAGGCTGCGCAACATCGTTCGTTACGCCCATTGTCCGCCCACGCTCTCACGCTCCCACGTCATGCCCGGCGATGGCAGGGGCCAAGCCCTTAGGGGGTCGCCACGAGGTTACCGGCGGCATCGACGGTGATCGTTGCAGGCCCGGTGATCACCACGGTGCTCTCGCGTTCCTCGACGATGGCGGGCCCGGCGAGCTCGCTGCCAGGGCTCAGTGCATAGCGGTCATAGACCGGCACTTCGGCGAAACTGCCGCCAGCGCCCGCGCCCTCGGCCAGGAAGGCGCGGCGATGGCCTTTCAGCGCCGTTCCGGTCGCGGCCGGCGGGGCGATGGCGAGCGGCGGCCTCGGGCCCGCAACGGTCACGCGCCAGCTTACGACCTCGACCGCAGCGTTCGGCACGCGGTGGCCGTAGAGCGCTTCGTAAGCGCTCTCGAAAGCGTCGCCGAGCGGGCCGGCCATGCTGTCGTCGAGCGGGCCCTCGGGCACGGATACCCGCAGCTCATAGCCCTGGCGGGCATAGCGCATATCGGCGATGCGCGTGACGGTGGGCGTTGCACCGCCAAGGCTTGGGGCGAGCGCGGCCCGCCCTTCGCCTGCCATTTCCTCGACCGCGGTCTGCACGGCCTGCCAATCAAGGCGGTCGAGCCTCGCAGGGAGCGAGCGGACGAAATCGAGCGCGAGGGGGGCGGAAAGGAACCCGATCGCCGACATCACGCCAGCGCCCCACGGATAGACCACCGCCGGGCTGCCGAGGATCCGTGCCACGCCCCAGGCATGCACCGGCCCCGCGCCCCCGAAGGCAAAGAGCGGCAGCTTGCCCGCCTCCATCCCGCGCTCCAGCGCATGGAGGCGCGCGGCCGCCGCCATGGCCTCGTTCGCCATCCGGTGCACGGCCGAAGCGGCGCCCGCCGCGTCGAGCCCCATGGCACCCCCGATCCCGGTTTCGAGCGCGCGGGCGGCGGCCGCCTGATCGAGCGCCATCTCCCCGCCCGAGAAAAAGCCCGGATCGAGATAGCCGAGGAGGAGGTCCGCATCCGTCACCGTCGGCGCCGTCCCGCCCGCGCCATAGCAGGCGGGCCCCGGCACGGCCCCCGCGCTCTCGGGCCCCACACGCAGACGACCAAGGCTGTCGACCGCCGCGATCGAGCCGCCGCCCGTGCCGATCTCGATCATCTCGATCACTGGCGTCTTGACCGGCAGGCCCGAGCCCTTCTTGAACCGATAGCGCCGGTCGACCTCGAACTCAGGCGCGACAAGCGGCTGGCCGTCATGGATGACGCATGCCTTGGCCGTCGTGCCCCCCATGTCGAAGCTGAGAAGATCCGGCCGGCCTGTGACGCCCGCGAAATGCGCTGCCGCCAACGCTCCTGCCGCAGGCCCCGACTCGACGAGGCGCACAGGTAGGCGCGCAGCCAGCCCCGCATCCACCAGCCCCCCGTTCGACTGCATGACATAGAGGGGACCTGGCAGCCCCAGCTCGTCCCTCAGCCGCGCCTCGAGCCGGCCGAGATACCGCTCCGCGATCCCCCGCACATAGACATTGGCGAGGACCGTGGAAGTGCGGTCGAACTCCCTGATCTCGGGCGCCACCTCGTGGCTGAGCGAGACCGCGAGCCCCGGCGCCTCCTCCGCCAGGATCGCACCCATGCGCGCCTCATGCGCGGGGTTCACATAGGAGTGGAGGAAGGAGACCGCGACCGCCTCCGCCCCATCCGCGCCGAGCCGGCGCGCCACGGCCCGCGCTGCATCCTCGTCGAGAGGCGTGCGCACGGTACCATCGGCCATCACGCGCTCGGGCACCTCATAGCGGCGACGGCGCGGCGCGATGGGTGCCGGACGCTCCATGGCGAGGTCGTACATGTCGTAGCGATGCTCGCGCCCGATCTCGACCGCATCGCGGAACCCCTCGGTCGTGATCAGTGCTGTGACCGCGCCCTTCCGCTCGATGATCGCGTTCGTGAAGAGGGTCGTGCCGTGCACCACATGGGCGACCTCGCCGGGGGCGATCCCGGTGCGCTGCAGCATCGCCCTGATGCCGTCCACCACCGCATCGTCCGGCGCTTCGGGCGTCGTCGGCAGCTTCCCGATCTCGAGCCGCGTGCCGCCCGCATCCACCAAGGCGAGATCGGTGAAGGTGCCGCCGATATCCGCGCCGATCCGATAACCCATGCCCACCTCCTTTGCTCGCTTCGAGCTAAGGCAAGGCGAGAGCAGCGGTCAAACGCTGATGCGCGCCAGAGCGCCTTTCGACCTAACGTGTTCACGGGAACGGCGTCATTGCCGAGCTTGACCCGGGGATCCAGAAAACCTTTACCGCTGGTAGACTTAGAGAACGCTGGATTGCCGGATCAAACCAGGCAATTACGGTATCAGATGTCTCGGTCAGACCACTAGGCGATGAAGTCCCATTCCCCTGGGGTCGATGTCTCGTCGAGCGTGAAGACGAAGGCCAGCTCCTCGCCCGCCCGGTTCTCGGCGCTCTGCGTGAACTCGACCAGCACGATGGCCCGCTCCGTCACCGTCGGCAGATCCGCATTGGCGAGCGCGCCTACCCAGAAGTCGAAGCCCTCTTGCTCGGGTCCGCGGTTCAGCATGTTCTCGTAGAGCGAGGTCACGAACTGCGCGTCGGTCTGCGTCTCCGAGGCCCCGAAGTTCGCGATGTACTCCGGTGAGGTCAGGAAGAACTCCGCGATCTGCACCATGTTGAGGCCGTTCACGAAGCCCGTGCCGGGCACGTAGAAGCCCTCGAAGCTGTCGATCCAGAAATTGAGGCCGGCAAGGTCGATATTGCCGTCCCGGTCGAGCCCGCCTTCGTAGAGAAACGCGATGTCGATCGCATCGCCCGCAACCTCCCCATCGCGCGGGATGCGGCGATCGTCGAGGAAAGCTGTCCGGTCGCGCGTCCCCTCCGGCGCATCGAAGAACAGCGCCTCCACATTCGACAGCACGTCCTCCTCCTCGCCCCGCTCGGCGATCAGCGAGCCCGCGAGTGTGATGAACGCGTCATAGGTGTCGAGCGGCGCCAGGATCGCGAGATCGACCCCCTCGCCACCATCGATCAGGTTGGTGCCGGTGCCGCCGTCGAGCACGTCGTTGCCCGCAAAGCCCGAGATCACGTCGTCCCCGCCGAAGCCGGAGATCGTGTCGTCGAGCGCTGTGCCGTCCAGAACGTTGCCGTTCTCGTCGCCATTGATGATCTGCGGATTGTTTGGCTGGCCCGTCGCGAGGTCGATCACCTGGTCGGAGAAGGCGGCGAACTCGACGCCCGTCAGGAAGTCCTGCCCGTCGGGTCCGGTGACGGTTACGTTTCCGCCGCCTCCTGCATCGGCGATCTGATACTCGGCGCGCGTGCCGCCGAAGATCGCCGTGTCGGTCCCGATGCCGCCGTTGAGGACATCGCTGCCGAGCCCGCCCTGCAGCGTGTCATTGCCCGTCCCGCCGTCGAGGCTGTTCTCGCCGTTGCCGCCGATGAGGAGGTCGTCGCCGCCCTCGCCGAAAAGCGAGTCGTTGCCGCCAAGGCCCGAGATCGTGTCGTCCCCGCCAAAGGCACGCAGCGCCTCGGCCGCGTTGGGGTTGGCGTTGTCGCTGCCGGTAAAGAAGTCCGCCTCGCCCAGGACCAAGGCCGCCGCGGCCTCGCCATCGCCGCTGTCGAGCAATACCGACAGCGTCACCGCCGAGACCGAGAGCCCCGTGACGAAGACCACGGTCGTGGGGCCGACACGGTAGGTCGCCGAGGTGATCGTGCCGCCGGTTGCACCGTCCTCGTTGAAGGTAAGTCCCTGACCTTCGAAGAAATTCGATGTCCCGTCGTCATAGAAAACCTCGACCGATGTGGGCGAGGTGTTGAAGTCGACGATGCCGGTACTGTCGAGAAAGCTCGGCTCGAACATATCGAGGCCGCCGCCGTTGGGCAGCGTGAATGCAGTTGCCGTAGCCATAATCAGTATCTCCCTAAGCCGCGCCTGACGCGGTCCTACCCTGCGCCGAAATCGTGCGGCTCGTGGTTGCAGGCGTCAAGAAGAATACCCGCTATGGATGCATTGACATGGCGTCAGACGCCGTGGTCGGCGAGCACAGCGACCAGGCGAGCGGCGCCCTTTTCGGGCGTTGCGTCGTTCATGACCGTCGTCACCGCCAGGCCCTCCGGCGGGAGCGGCGCCTGCCGGGCTTGGCGGCGCGCGATGTCGGCCGCGTCTTCGCGCCCGCGTGCGGCCAGGCGTTCGGCGCGGAGTGCCAGGGGCGCGTCGATGATCACGACTTCGGTCCTGGCGTAGCGCGCGGCGATCTCGGCCAGCGCCGCGCGGGAGGCGTTGACGACGACGGTCTCACCTTGGGCAAGGCGTGCGCCGATCTCAGCCGGTAGACCATAGCCGAGGCCGTGCGCGCGCCAATGGGCAAAGAAGCGCCCGGCCGCCACGCCCGCCTCGAACGCTGCCTCAGTGATTGCCTCATGCGCCTCGCCCCCCGCATCGGCGGGCCGCGTGATCGCGCGGCGGGCGAAATGGATGCCTTGCCGGTTGGCAAGGGCTGCGCGGGCGAGGTCGAGCAGCGTATCCTTGCCGGCCCCGCTCGGCCCGACGACGAGGACGAGACGGCCCATGGGTCCAGAACTCGTCGCTGCCCCCGTCGCTTCTCCCGTCGCCCCGCCCGTTGCTGCGTCGCCCTCGACCATCGCGGCCCTTTCATTGCCCGCTAAAAGCAAGACCAGAGCCCAGGCGGGCTGGCAACCGCGCTTCGGTGACAGTTGAGGGCATGGCTGCTACCCCGCTTGCCATGCTGTCGTCATCGCCCCCGAACCCCCTCCACCGCGCATGAGGCTCGACCGCCGCCTCGTCGCGCTCGGTCTTGCGCGCAGCAGGGCCGAGGCCGCGCGCCTGGTGGCCGAGGGAGCGGTGCGGATCGACGGGGCGCCCGCCCGAAAACCCGCGCAGGAGGTCGGGCCCGAGGCTGCAATCACGCTTACCGACCATGGCCATCGCTGGGTGGGGCGGGGGGCGCTCAAGCTCCTCCACGCGCTCGATGCCTTCGGTCTCAGCCCTACGGGCACCGCGCTCGATCTCGGCGCTTCCACCGGCGGTTTCACGGAGGTGCTGCTCGCGCGCGGGGCGACGCGGGTTATCGCGCTCGATGTCGGCCATGGGCAGCTCGCGCCCAGCCTCGCCGCCGATCCGCGGGTGACGGCGATCGAAGGCATGAACGCCCGCGCGATCCCCGAAGGCCTGCTGCCGCCCCTCGACTGGATCACCGCCGATCTCTCCTTCATCTCGCTCAGAAAGGCGCTGCCCGGCGCCCTCGGTTTTGCGAAGCCCGGTGCCGTGCTCGTGGTGCTCGTCAAACCGCAGTTCGAGCTTGGTCCCGAGGCTGTCGGCAAAGGCGGCATCGTGCGTGACCCGGCCCTCCATCGCGAAGCCTGCAGAGCGGTCTCCGACTGGTTGGGTGCCGCCGGATGGCAGGTGACTGGCAAGGTCGAGAGCCCGATCACCGGGGGCGACGGCAACCGCGAATTCCTACTCGCCGCGCGTCTGTCATAGTCGGGATGCAAGCCGCTCGCCTCCCGCCCTAAGCGGTGCTAGTCGTCTGGCCGGGCCACTCGATACCGTCACTGCCGGGCTCGATCCGGCAATCCATCTTCCCGGAAGGCGCTCGAATTCATTCGGTCTTCTGGATCCCCGGGTCGAGCCCGGGGATGACCTGGATGGGTGCGTCCGGTCAGGGTCTGACGACTAGGCGTCGGGAAACACAGGAGGGTGCCATGGACGAGACCGAAGCACGCCGTGACCTCGCCGCCGCCCTCCGCTGGGCCTGCCGGCTCGACATGCATGAGGGGGTCGCGAACCATTTCAGCCTGGCGCTCGACGATGAGGGCCAACGGTTCCTCATGAACCCCGCGGGCAAGTATTGGTCGCGCATCAAGGCCTCGGATCTCATCCTCCTCGATGCGCGCGAGACGCCGGAGGGCATCGGTGCCCGGGTCGATCCGACCGCCTGGGCGATCCATGGCGCGCTCCACCGGGCGCATCCGCATGCGCGCTGCGTCATCCACCTGCATCCGCCCTATGCCACGGCGCTCGCAGCACTTAAGGACCCGACCCTGCCGCCCATCGACCAGACCACGATGCGCTTTTTCAACCGGGTCAGCATCGATATGGGGTTCGACGGCATGGGTCTCGGCGACGAGGCCGAGCGCCTCGCGGGCGCCCTCGGCAACCGCCAGGTCATGATGATGGCGCAGCACGGGGTGCTGACGACGGGGCGCAACGTGGCCGAGGCGCTCGACCTGATCTACTACTACGAGCGCGGCGCCCGCACCTACATCACGGCACTGCAGACGGGGCGGCCCCTCAACATCGCGCCGGCGGAGGTTGCGGAGAAGACGGCCGAGCAATGGGCCGAGTATCCCGAGGGCCCGGAGCTTCATCTCGCCGCAATCCGCGAAGTGCTGGACGCCGAAGCCCCCGAATACGCGCATTGAAGGGCGGCCCTTTGTTCGCTTCCTCTGCCGCCCGCCTTTGCTTAGGCTCCGGCTGACGGCAGCGACAGGAGACGGTCATTATGGGCGGCAGGAGAGTATTGGGCGCAACGCGGCGCAGCATCTTGGTTGGCCTCGCGGCCCTAACCGCGCTCGTCCCCCTGCCGGCCGCAGCGGATATCCTCGACCAGATCCTCGCGCGCGGTTCGATCAAGATCGGCGTCTCCGAGTTCACGCCCTGGACCATCGGCAAGAACGACCGGCTGCTCGGCCATGAGATCGATATCGGCAAGCGGCTCGCCGACGATCTCGGCGTCGAGGCCGATTTCCGCCTGGTACCGTTCGGGGAGATCGTGGCCGCGCTCCACGCCGGTGAGATCGACATGATCGCAGCCGGCCTCGCCATCACGCCTGAGCGCGCGCTGCAGATGGCCTTCACCCGCCCCTATTTCCGTTCAGGCGTCGGGATCGCGACCAACACCGCCATGACATCTCAGGTGAAGTCGCTTGAGGAGCTCAACGCGCCTGAGTTCTCGGTCGCCTATGTGAACGAGACACTGGCCGCCGGCTTCGCGGATACGCTTTTCCCCGAGGCTGAGCTCAAAGCCTTCGATACCGCGACTGCGGCGGAGGCGGCGGTGCTGGGCGGCGAGGCTGCGGTCTATCTCGCGAGCCTGCCCGAAGCGCGCTTTCTCGCGCTCAGGAACGCCGAGCGCATCGATCTGCCCATCGCCGATCCTCTGGTCGGCTCGGCCGCGGGCTTCGCCGTCGCCCATGGGGAGCAGCGCCTGCTGAACTGGCTCAACGCCTGGATCGTCGCCCGCACCTATGACAAATGGCTCGGCGCGACCTACGATTTCTGGTTCCGCTCGCTGGCCTGGGATGAGCCCGAGGAGAAAGCTGAGTGAGCGCGATCGCCCATCAGCAGCCCCTGTCCCTCGCTCTCGGACGAAGGTTCGGCGCCATGCTGGTCGCGGCGACGCTGGCGCTGTCTGCCCTCGTCGCTCTTGCGCAGTCCGACAGCGTGAGCTTCTTCGGCGAAAGCAGTCAGACGCCGGGCTATGGCGACGCGGTACGCGACAGCGCGGGCGGTACTTGGCGCCGCCAACCGGGTGAGCAGCGCTGGCGCCTCGACAACCCCGATACCGGCTCGCGGGGGCGCTTGGATCTGCAGGCGGATAGTGTTTCCCGCGCCCTCTATCCCCGCACGGGCGGGGGGGCTGGGCTCAGCCGTGCGGGCATTCGCACGAGCCCGCCGCGCTGAGCGCGCTCAGAGGATCGGGAAGAACCGACCGGCGGGCGACAGGGTGAAGATCTCGCAGCCCGCCTCGGTCACGCCGATCGAATGCTCGAACTGCGCCGAGAGCGAGCGATCGCGCGTCACGGCTGTCCAGTTGTCTGAGAGCGTCTTGGTCTGCGGCCCGCCCAGGTTCACCATCGGCTCGATCGTGAAGAACATGCCGGGGCGCAGCTCCGCCCCTTCGCCCCGCCGCCCGTAATGCAGGACGTTCGGCGCGTCGTGGAAGACGCGGCCGAGCCCATGCCCGCAGAAATCGCGCACGACCGAACAGCGCTCGCCTTCGGAATAGACCTGGATCGCGTTGCCGATATCGCCGAAGCGGGCGCCGGGCTTCACCTCAGCGATGCCGCGCATCAGCGCCTCATGCGTCACCTCGATCAGGCGCATGGCCTTACGCGGCGCATTCCCCGCCACATACATCCGCGACGTGTCGCCGAACCAACCGTCGAGGATCACGGTGACGTCGATATTAAGAATGTCCCCGTCCTTCAGCGCCTTAGGCCCCGGAATGCCGTGGCAGACGACGTGATTGACGGAGATGCAGCTCGAATGCTGATAGCCGCGATAGCCGAGCGTCGCCGGCACGGCGCCATGCGACAGCACGAAATCATGGCAGATCTGATCGATCTCTTCGGTACGGACGCCCGGCTGCACATGGGCGCCGATCATGTCGAGGCAGGCCGCAGCCAGCCTCCCCGCCGCGCGCATGCCTTCGAAATCCGCCTCATCGTAAAGGCGGATACCCTCTGCTGTGCGCCGCTCGGGCGCGCGGGCCTGCACGTTTTCGTCCATGACACCCATTAGTCGGCGATCGGGACCGCCCGATCAAGCGAAATGCCCTCCAGGCTCACGGCGCAGGTGATGGCCAGCGCTTCGACGCCCAAGTTTCTCGCATGGAGATAGGCGTCCCTATAGCCCGGGTCGAGATCCGCCGCGAAGGATAGTCTCTCCACATCGCCCCGCTGGATACAGTAGAGCATGACGGCCCGGTGGCCCGCGGCGACCATGTTAGCCAATTCCATCAGATGCTTGGCGCCCCGTGTCGTGACGCTATCGGGAAATTCGGCAAGGCCTGGGCGGCGGACGAGATGGACGTTTTTCACCTCCACATAGGCGTCGGGCAGGCCCTCTTCGGACAACAGGAAGTCGACGCGGCTGTTCTCGCCGTACTTCACTTCGGGCCGCACAGCGCCGTATTGCTCAAGCCCTGCGACAACGCGTGCGCGCAGCGCCTCGCCCACCACACGGTTCGGGACGGAGGTGTCGATCCCGACCCAAACCGCATCACGGTCGCCGATCGGCGCCGCCTCGGGCCCATCCTGGCGCAGCCGCAGGAGCCGCCAGCTATAGGGAAGCTTGCGCTTGGGGTTCGAGGAGGGTTCGAGCCAAACCTCATGCCCCGGCTCCTTCAGCCCCATCATCGAGCCCGGATTGGCGAGATGCGCGGTCACTTCGGCGCCGGCGTCGTCCCCGTCCTCAAGCCGGACATCGGCGAGGAAGCGCTTGTAGCGGCGGAGGAGCGTGGCGCGGCGGAGTGGGCTTTCGAACTGCATGGCGCCGCATAGCGATCGGCCGAGCTTCGGCCAAGGCCGCCTTTCGCCCTGCGGGTTTGGGGCACATGGGTTGGGGTGCACGCGTTGGGGTGCACGCGTTGGGGTCCCGGGGCTTGCAGCGCCGGGGCCGCGCGTTAGGGTCGGCGCGCGACGCAAGACTGGCAGAGGGTGCGAGGATGACGGGGCAGGGCGAGACGGCGGTGCCGACGGCGGCCATGCTGGTGATCGGCGACGAGATCCTGTCCGGCCGCACCCAAGATGCCAACGCCCATCATCTCGCAGGCCGCATGGGCGCGCTCGGCATCCCGCTTGTTGAGATCCGCGTCGTCCGCGATGTGCATGAGGAGATCGTGGCAGCCGTGCGGGACCTCTCGCCAAGGGTCAGCTATCTCTTCACTTCGGGCGGGATCGGGCCGACCCATGACGACATCACGGCGGACGCCGTGGCGGCGGCCTTCGGCGCTGCGATCGACGTTCGGGAGGATGCGCGGGCGCTCCTCGCGGCCTTCTATGCGGCCAAGGGCGATGTTCTGAATGAGGCCCGGCTGCGCATGGCGCGAATCCCGGATGGTGCGCGGCTCATCGACAACCCGGTCTCGGTCGCGCCGGGCTTCGTGCTTCAGAACGTGCATGTGATGGCGGGTGTGCCGTCGGTGTTCCGCGCGATGCTGGAGGGGTTGGAGCCCGGCCTCGAGGGCGGGCCGCCGATCCTGAGCCACGGCTTCGAAGTGATGCTGCCCGAGGGGGAACTTGCCGCGCCCTTGGGAAAGCTCGCCGACGCGCATCGGGTGGTGTCGGTCGGCTGCTACCCGTTCTTTCGTGATCGCCCGGGCGCGCGGGTCGTCCTACGCTCCGCCAACGGCGCTGCCCTAGACCGCGCCGTTACCGATATTCGTGAGGTATTTCATCGGCTTGCGGGCGATGCCTTTGTCGAGGAGCCGCCCGCAGACTGACCGGTAACCCGGTGTCAGGCGATCAGGTGTAGCTGACGTTGCTGGCCGAGCTGCGCCCGTCGCGACCCTGTTCCAGCTCGTACTGAACCTCTTGCCCGTCCTTCGGCGCTTCAAGCCCCGCACGCTCAATCGCGCTGATATGCAGGAACACGTCCTTGCCACCCTCAGAGGGCTGGATGAACCCATAACCCTTTGTGGTGTTGAACCATTTTACGGTGCCGGTTGCCATCTCCGGACCTCCTCTCGCAACGGCCCGCGCGGTATGCCAGGCCCATGGCCTCGGTCAGGAAGGAAGACGCAGGCCCCGAGAGACAGACGAAGTCCGTAGTGATCGATAGCCGTTAGCACATGCGGCCGCGCGCTCCGCAATGCAAGTCCCGTGTCACTGAAACGCCGATTCGTGGCGGATCGCAACGCGTCTGCGCAACACCCCCGGGCCCGCTGCAACACTCCGAAAACGCCCGGGTCGTCCCGCGTCGCCCCGATTCGCGACGACCATGGGCGACTTGCCACCGGGCCGGAGGGACGACATGACGACCATTGACGACGACCGGACGACCAAGCCGCTGGAGCGCGCCATGGCCGCCGTGGTGCAGGAATTGGAGGAGGCGTCGGAGGCGCGCGACCGGGCGGCGCTGCGCCTGCAGCAGGCGACACGCCACCACACGATGCTGCACGAGACGGCGCGGCGCATGCTGATGAGCCTCGATCGCGCATCGGGCGAAGCCTGGACCGAGACGGTGACGGAGGCCGCCCGACCCGACGGCTTCGCCGCCCGGTTCCTGCGCAAATCCCGCGGGCCCGCGCGCACGCCGCCCTTCCATATCGAGGGCACGGGGCGGCTGTCACGCAACCCGCGCATGGTGGCCGTCCGGCAGTTCCTGGCGCTCGAAGGGCGCGAGGCGTTCCGCGTCTTCGACCTGCACTACCACCTCCTGGCGCTGGGGTTCGACCTGCCGAAGAAATACGCCGCCAACGCCTGCCGCCGCCTGGCGAAACAGCACGTGATCACCCGCATCGACCACGCCCAATACGCCATCAACCGCGCCCACCCCACCCTGGTAGAAACCGAATACCGAGCCATCCAAGAGGGCTGGGACTGAAGCGGCTTACCGCCCGCCACGCCCCCAGTAGGGTGGGCGTTCCCCGCCCACCCCGACACAACGGTGGGCGAAAACCGCCCACCCTACGCTCGCTCATCAACCGCAA
>JBCDFC010000109.1:0-15339 GCA_039178805.1 Pseudomonadota bacterium
CGCAGACTTTTGAGACGGAATCCAAGGCGTGAGGTGTAGCATCGCTGACGGATGCCGTATCCGTCTGTCGCCAAACAAAAAGCGGTGTTTCACCTCACCCCTGAATCCACCCAGGCTTGCTGCACATGTACGGTCGACCGAAACGAAAGTGCATTCCAACCGCACGGAGTTTCGGCTTCGGTTCGCAGCTGATCCCACAGCTCCCAGATCGATGCGTAGGGGCAGCGAATGGCCGGAAGCGGGAGCGGGCCAGCAGCATCGGGAACCTTGACGAGCGTCAAGAGTGGGCTGAGGGCATCGGCTTCATAGCGCAGCGACCCTTGCCCAGAAGCCAGACTTTCGGGCGTGCTGAGCCTTTAACCCGTCCAGGTAGGTGGCATGGGAGCTAAGGGCTGGTGGGCGGTCTGGATCGGTCTCGGCAGCCGATGCGATTGCACCGAGGGTTGCAAGGTAGCGGGCAGCGTGGCCGTAGGCCTTGGAGCGCGCGCGGGCGAGAATGCTGTCAAGGAGCTTGCGGTAGAGAATGGTTGCGGCGACGGGATGGTCCTGTCTCAACGTATCGGCCATCTCCGGCAGGACATGCCAATCGCTACCGTCCCAGCGATCTTCGTGCGCGGCAACAAGAGCAGCGGCCTGATCGAGTCTGGGCCATTCCATGAAGAACATCAGTGCAGCCATCCTATTGGAGTGATTGCGGGCGATCCGCATAGCGCAGTCCTCTGCCTCGATGTCCTCAAAATCAGGGAGCCCCCGCAAATGCGCGCGCAGAAGTTCTGCTGACAGGGTAGCGGTGAAGCCCTTCCGGAGCAGATCCGCTGCCTCGGAGCGGCGATCCAAGTGCCGCAAGATTTCGGCCTCCAGCACAAGCTGGCGCGGGTTCGCCATCGGGCGCATCGCCGTATTGTCGTCCTGCCGTATCCAGGTGAGCGCGTCCTCTGGGCGCCCGGCTTCCAAAAGCGTTTTGGCAAGCGCGATCGGTTCCCGAAGGCGCGCGGGTTTTTCGGTCTCAAGAGCAATCAGCAGATCGAGATCGCCCCGGGCTTCTGCGAGAGTTTGGCGAACATCGCGCCATTGCGAGGTCATGGAGTAATACCAGCGCTCGGTTCCTCGCGCACCGTCTTCTGCAGTGCGAGTCTCGATCCGTGCGATCAAATCCGCGTCCCAGTCTTGCAGAACGGTCTTCGGCAGATGGATGGCGACGTTTTCGGCGATGTCGGTCAGATAGCCGTGGGTTGTCTCACCGAGTGACGCCATGATTTTGTCCGGCAGCAGCGACAACTCCGCGGTGTCCAAGCCCGCGGCCGCCTTGCCGATCATCTCGATCGCCTGATGGTAGACGTCTTGGACGTCGCCATGCGAGTCATCCACACGTTCGAACACGGCCTCATGGGTCGCAACAAAGCGGAGCAGTCGGTCAGTAGCGAGGGCGGGCGCCGGTTCGATCAGTTCCGCCTCGATCACATCGATCAGGCTTTGCAGATCGTCGCGGAAGGCGCGGGCTTTCTCCCACTCGATAAAGCTCTTGGCCCGTTCGAGCCCGGCAAGGCGTCGGTCGACAACCTTCGCGACAGCCAACGGTCCGGCTTGCCCGGCCAGCGCGGCGGAGACCCGCCGTCTAAGTCCGGCATTGCGCTCAGTCTCTTCGAGCACGAGGCGCGCCAGCTTCTCGGCGCCTAGTTTCACGAGGTTCGCGGCGGTTATCTCAGTTTTGCGGGCCATGTGTCCCCCTGCATCCGGTCAGAAGTTATCAGCGGGTCGACAATTGGCCAGACCGGGGGACGTCCGTGGTACCGGAAGTGCCGACCGAGCGGGCGTGACAGTAGGTTGATCAGGATACGATCTGCCCGTGTCAGGCGCAGGGTGGCTGGCAAGTTGAGCGTGCCGCAGCCTCCAGCACCACTTGATCGCGAACGTCTCCAAGGGGTCGGGCGCTCGTGGCAAAGCGGCATCGGAAACTCGAACGCGTTGCCAACTGGTCGCGTTCGCGGGATGCCTAGTCGATGGCGACGGTTCGCGTTCAACAGTCACCGAGCGAGCATAGCTTTGTGCAGGATCCCTATGCGGCCTATCGCGGGTTCCGTGAGCATGCCGTCTTCTTCTGGGACGATTACGGGATGCGGGTGTTCCCACGCTTCGCCGATGTGAATGCCATCTTTCGCGACCGCCGGTTCGGGCGCGAGATCCTGCATGTCGCAACGCGGGAGGAGCTCGGCTGGGACCCGGTTCCGCCGCATCTTGCGCCGTTCTTTGCCTTCGAGTCGCACTCGCTGCTCGAGAAGGAGCCGCCTGAGCACACCCGGCTGAGGGCGTTGATCAACCGAGCTTTCGTGACCAGCAACATCGAGACCCTGCGCCCGCGCGTGACCGCGCTTGCCCGCGCGCTCGCCTCGGGCCTGAAGGAAGGCGACGACCTGATCGAGGCTTACTGCACCCCTATTCCCGTAACCGTGATCGCGGAACTCCTGGGCGTGCCGGTCGAGATGAAGGCCCAGCTGCTCGACTGGTCGCACCGGATGGTGGCCATGTACCAGGCGCGTCGGGATCGAGAGATCGAGGATGCCGCGGTCGCGGCCACGCAGGCCTTCTCGGCCTATATGCAGGACTTGATAATCGAGCGACGGCAGGTGCCGGGCCCCGACCTGCTGAGTGCCCTCGTCGCGGCCGAGGCCGCGGGCGACCGCCTCACGATGGACGAGGTCGTGGCCACGGCGATCCTGCTCCTGAACGCGGGCCATGAAGCCACCGTCCACGCGCTTGGTAATGCGATCTGGACGCTCGCGCACCATCGGGTGGCAATCGATCCGGAGAACGCGTCAAGGCTGGTCGAGGAGCTCCTCCGCTTCGAGCCGCCGCTCCATATGTTCACGCGGTACGTTCTCGAGGATCTCGAATGGGGAGGCGTCGCGCTGAAAAAGGGTGAGCAGATCGGTCTCCTGATCGGGTCGGCCAACCGCGATGAGCGCGTCAATCGAGACCCGGATGTGTTCGATCCTTCGAGATCGAACCCGCGCCATGTCTCGCTGAGCGCCGGGCTGCACTTTTGCGTCGGTGCGTCTCTTGCACGGCTCGAGATGCAAGTAGCCCTGACGACGCTGTTCGACGTGCTCGGATCCGATCTGCAGGTCGCTGCGGGCCCATTCCGGAACACGTATCACTTCAGAGGGCTGAGCGAGCTGCGGCTCTCGCGGATCCCGCGCCGAAGGGCGATAGCATGATCGCGCACAGTAGAGCGATCCTCTGTGTTGGCGCTGCACACTGGGACGTCATCGGCCATGTCGCCGGCGCCGTGCAGATCGGCGATGACCTTCCGGGCCGGATCGAGCACCGTCCTGGCGGTGTGGCGCTGAACGTGGCGCTCGGCCTCGCGAAGCAAGGGTGTGCGGTGCGCTTGTCCTCGGTCGTTGGCGATGACGAGGCCGGCTCTTCGCTGATCAGTCATGCTAAGGCGGCCGGCATCGACTGTACCGATGTCGTTCGCATCGAAGGCCTTGCCACCAGCCGATACCTCGCCATCGAGGACGGTGACGGCAGCATGATCGCCGCTGTCGCCGACACAACGCTCCTCGATGCGCAGGCCGAAGCGTTGCCCCGCCGATTGGGGCAGGCGATCCGAGGCTCGAGCGCGCTGTTCTTGGAGGCCAACCTGCCCGCATGCGTGATGTCCGAGCTCGCCGAGCGCGCCACCGAAGCTGGTGCTGAGATCGTCGCCAATCCCGTCAGCCCGGCGAAAGCGCTGCGCCTGAGGGGGCTCCTGGCGCGACGACACCGGCTCACAATCGTTGCAAACATCGAAGAGGCGAGAGCTCTTCTCAGGGAGGACACGCGCAACTCGGAGGAAGCGGCTACGGGCTTGCGCGACGCCGGGGCGCGCGTGGCGCTTGTCTCCGACGGTCCTCGTGCCGTTGCCCTCGCCACCGAGAACGGCGAGGTTGCTTTGGTGCCAGAACCGCTGACAGAACGCTTTTCGGTCACAGGCGCCGGGGACGCGCTTCTTTCCGCGTTCCTCGCATGCCCCGAGCGGCACACCGCGCCGAAGAACGCTTTGGAGAAGGCGCTGCTGGCGGCGCGAGATCACATGACGATGCAGCGATGACAGCGACCGTGCCCCTCCGGCTCTCCAAACCAGTATCCGAGGCACTCTCCAACGGCGATCCGGTCGTCGCACTCGAGTCGACCATCATCACCCACGGGCTTCCGAGCCCACGAAACCTGGAAACAGCCCGCGCTGTCGAGGCGGTGGTCCGGGAGCATGGAGCCGTGCCGGCGACCATCGCCGTGATCGAGGGTGCCATCCAAATCGGCCTCGATGACGCCAGTCTTGCCGATCTTGCTGTAGCCGCGGGTGTGCGCAAGCTCTCTCGGGCGGATCTTGCAGCCGCGATCATTGACGGTGCGACGGGCTCGACTACAGTTGCGGCAACGATGATCGCGGCCCGTCTCGCAGGGATCGAAACTTTCGCGACGGGCGGCATCGGCGGCGTCCATCGGGGAGCCGAACACTCCTTCGACGTCTCGGCCGATCTCTACGAACTCGCCGAGACCCCGGTGACCGTGGTCGCCGCCGGCGCGAAAGCGATCCTCGATTTGCCCAAGACGCTCGAATTGCTGGAAACCCTCGGCGTGCCGGTGATCGGGTATCGGACGGACATGTTCCCTGCGTTCTGGTCACGCAGCAGCGGGCTCGCGGTTCCGATCCGGATGGAAACCGCCGAGGCGATCGCCCTGTCGCACCGTCTGCGCCTGTCGATGGGTCTTGGTGGCGGTCAACTCATCGCAAATCCGATCCCGCAGCCAGCCGAGATCTCTGCGGCCGAATTGACCCCCCATATCGAGAGAGCGATCAGCATGGCGGAGCAGCAGGGCGTTACAGGCAAGGAAGTCACACCGTTCCTGCTCGAGCGCGTCCTCGAACTGACCGACGGCCGCTCGCTCGAAGCCAACCTGGCCCTCATCAAGAATAACGCTGCCCTTGCCGCCGAGATCGCCACCCATCTCGCCAAAACCCGTTGAGCTGAGCAATCGAGTGGATCGATGCACGGCGCACTGCACCACATCGCCGGCTCAACATTGCTGGGACCACGATACCGCGCGTTGTGGCGGCACCTATCCGCGATCTACACCCCTGCCTGCTGCTCACGCAGGATCGCGATGACCCTTCGGCGCGGCACTCTGACCTGTGGCGCGTGCGCACCTCTAAACCGCTGAAGTTCGATGTAAACGATTGGCAGGCCGCGCGTAGCTGGGGAGCGCTTCGTGAAGTTCAAACGATCTCTCTAGAGAGGGTTCGCGAGATGAAACATCTCGAACAAAACGGGCAACATTTGTGAGCCGACGTGAGATCCGTTGCCGAGCGGATGTCCGTGCTCGAGTGTCCGACGGGTCGGCGGTCACGGCCAGACGAGTAGAAGGCGCGGATCGTGCTCGCCTATCAAGTGCCTCGAGGACGAGCGCTTCGCCTATCGGCCAGATCGCCGCCTGAACACGTCACTCTACTCTGGCACCCAGTCCTGGCGGGTCATGCCGATAAACGTATCGCCTGCGCCTCCGGGTACGTTGCGGTCCACCAGTTCGCGCAAGGTCCCGGTCGCGCGTATGGCCCTCCAGCCGACCAGCGAGAATGTCGATGGTTTGAAGACGTGGCGTGAGAGCAGTGGGTTGGTCAGTGCTTGGCTGAACGCATCGAGCGCGACAAACAGCAGAACGAGGTTTGGCAACGGGCTGTTGGGCACGCGGTCCTCACAGAATAGGCCCACGTGAAAGTCGACGTCCCGCGCCCGATTGTAGAACCCGGCGAGCATCGATGTCACCTCCTCGTCCGACGAGATATCACTGAAGCGATCGGGCCGCGGTTGACCTAGATACTCGCAATAGGCGCTGAAGCTGGCGAGCTCGCACAAGCGATCCTGTAGGATCGAGTCTCGCTCGATTTCCAAGAGCGGCGCAGCGGTGTTTCGAGGTCCTAGTTCGCCGGCGCGGGCCGCGCTGATATCGGCGAAGCCCTGAAGAAGGCCGGCGCGGATCAACAGATCGTTGTTCATGAACGTCTTCTGGACGGGCAGAGCCTCACCGTCCCAGGTCAGCTCGTCGGGGATGAGCGCATGCCAGCGGTAGAGAAGGCTGAACTCCGTCGTGATCCAGTTCGGTTTGTTCCAAGGCGCGTCCCAGGCGACCGAGGGGTCGGCGCGCAGATGGAAGGGTAATGGCGAGATGTGGTTGATGTAGTCCTCGACGACGATCTTGATGAAGAGGACGATGACGGTGTTGCGGGTCGTCTCGAACACTCGATCGTCGTCCCATTCAGCGTTGGCAGCCTCGATCGCGCCTGCGAGCCGGTTGTGCTCTCGCAGGAAAAGCGTGTTCATCATCGCCGTCTGCGGCACGGAGTTCGCGCGGTCTCCACCGAAGGCAAATAGCTTGGCACGTCGCGCCTCCGTCGTCTTCTCGACGCCAAGCGGCGGGTCCAGATTTTCAAACTGCGGATCGACGGCTCCGTTCTTGTAGAGAAAGGGGGCGAACTCCTCGATGCCGATCATTTGGCTCTTAAGGCGACCCTTCCGACCTGGTGTGTTCGAGCATTCGCGCAGGGCCTGGGTCTGCTCGCGAGTGCGACCGTAAAGGGGGCAGAGATCGATCTCGTGGTTCGATGTGTTGCGCTTCAACCGATCATCGGGAGCGCCATCCTCTGGCACTAGGTTCTTCGACTCAGTGCGAATGAAGCCGTCGGTCAAGTACTGGGCGAAGGCCGGGAAGAGGCATGTCGACTTCGGACATAGACGCTGGGTGTCATCGCTTCGAGCGAAGAGCGCCGTGAGCGCCTCGGGGTCGGGTTGGTCCGCGCGCGGGGCGGGTGGCAGGTGGCGGCCGGACCAGCGCCGGTCAGTAAGACCCGTCCACGAAGTGTAGGGCGCCTCAGTGCTAAGTGGATGCGGTCGCGCACGTGCGCGGTTGACGACGCGGTTGATCGCCCAGCGATTGATAAGGTTCCGGAGTGGAGGAATGGCTTCGACGATGGCAAAAAGGCGTTCTTGCACCCTGTATGAAAAGACGGGCATGGCGGCGGCTCCCCGTTGATATGACGTTGGGGAAAGACTGCCTCAGCCGCCGTCGCGACGCCAGTGTCTCGTCAGATGCTTGATGTCGAGTGTTGCCAGGGCGAGCGAACGGTTGTGTGTGTCTATGCCAAGCGTGCAGGGGACGAGGCCCTGGCCGAGATCCAGGTGACGCTGAACCAGTGCCGAAGGGTTGCTGCTCCGCGCCGTAAGAACGCGCGCTCTCATCCCTTGGCGGTCCAGGCTGGGAGACTTCGCTGGTGTTCCACCCCGCCTGGGTCTCAGGACGCCCAGTTCATTGTTCAGACATTACTTTGGCCATCAGCGATCTAAGCCAAGTATGGGCGGGGTCGTGCTGGCGGCGCGGATGCCAAAGGATGTCGACCCCAAAACTTGGTGACGGAAACGGCGTCGAGAACTGGTCGATCAGGTCACCAAACCGCGTCGCAATTCGCGTTGGGATCACTGCGACGAGGTCGGAGCCGGCCACCACGCCTGGCGCAAGCAGGAAGCTCGGCAGCGAACAGGCGATGCGCCGCTTGCGTCCCTCGGACGCCAGGAGTTTGTCCGTCGCTCCGAAGAAACCGCCACCCTCGGGTGAGATCAGCGCGTGTTCTGCCTGACAGAAAGTGTCCAGGGTGAAAGGTGCCATACCTCGCGGATGGTTCCTCCGTTGGATCACAGTGAACTGCTCCGAGAACCCTGGTCGCCGGCGCGCTTCTGGGATCTGCATGCCCGTGGTGAGTCCCAGGTCGGCCGCGTCGTGTTCAAGCTGCGACCAAACCGTGTTTGGATCGAACGGCAGGAGAGCAATCTTCGCGAAGGGCGCCTGCTCGCGGATCACCTCTAGCAAAGTCGAGGAAAGGACAGCGTGCACATAGTCCGTCCCTATGATCCGGAAGACCCGGTCGGTTGTCGCGGGATCGAAACGCGTACTCTCGCGCACCAGGAGGTCCAAATCGGCTAAGAGGTTCCTCAGTTGCTCCTTTATCTCCAACGCCCTGCTGGTGGGCAGAAGCTTGCGCCCGGACGCGGTGAGCAAGGGATCGTTGAACAACGCTCGCAACCGCGCGAGCTGTGCCGACATCGCGGGCTGGCTGATCCCGAGCGTCTGGGCGGCAATGGTGACGCTTTCGCTTTCGAGGAGCGCGTCAAGGGCGATCAGAAGGCCGATCTCTGACTGCTTAAGATCCATGAAAACTATGTCAAACATTATTGCCATCGATTTCAACTATGAGTTTGCTCGACATAGGTTCGCCTCATCACACGATGAAGGAGGCGATGATGAAGATCGGATTTGTCGGTGCTGGGGGCATGGCCCAGGCGCTTGCCGGGAAGTGGGTCGGCAAACACGAGGTGATGGTATCGGGGCGCAATCAAGAGAAGACGCGCGCCGTCGCTGAGGCGGTGGGCGCCGCCGCAGGCACGGCGGCAGAAGCTGTCGTATTTGCGGATGTCGTTGTCTTGGCGACCCGGGGCGAAGACGTCTTCGACGCAATCGAAGCTTCTGGAGGCGCCGCGGCCTTCGAGGGAAAAATCGTGGTCGACATTAACAACCCCGTGAGTGTCGAGACCTTCCTCACCACGCGCGACAACGGCCGATCCCTCACCGAGGCGATCTCGGACGCCTTACCAGGCGCCTCGGTTGGCAAGGCCTTCAACATGGCGCAAACCGCAGTCTGGGCCGATGCCGATATGACCTACGACGGTCGGCAGATGGTTGCGCTCTACACAGCCCACGATGGTGCGGATCAGACGATCGCCGAACTGATTTGGGATATCGGGGCGGAGCCCCTCCGCCTCGGCGACAACGCCCACGCCTACCAGCTTGAGGCTGCGGCCGCGATTGTAATCAAGCTTCTCTTCGCCGGCGCTGACCCACACACCATCCTCAACGTCATCCGCCCAGAAACCCGGCCGATCCGGTGAGGAGAGTGACAATGAAACTCGATGGAAAGACGGTCGTCGTGGTCGGAGGAGGCTCAGGCATTGGGAAAGCAGTGGCGAAGATGGCGATTGCTACCGGCGCCGAGGTGATCATTTCCAGCCGGAACGCTGAGACACTGGATGCGACGGTTCGTGAGCTGGGCGCAGGCACGGCCCTGCCTGTCGATATGACCGACCCCACCTCGGTCGAAGCCTGGGCAGAGGTTCTGCCGAAGATCGATCACCTCGTGATTTCGGCCTCCAGCGCGGCGCATGGGCACTTTGTAGAGTTGCCGGAGGCCGACTTGCGAGGAATGTTTGGTGCGAAGTTTTTTGGCCCTTATGCCATCGCAAAGGCGTGCCTTCCGAAACTCGCGACAGCTGCGTCGATCACGTTCTTCTCGGGGGTGCTGTCGCGGCGGCCAGGAAAGAATTGCTCCGGCCTAGGCGCGGCGAACGGGGCCGTGGAGGCTCTGGCCCGGGCTCTCGCGCTGGAGCTCGGTCCACAGATCCGTGTCAACTGCCTATCGCCCGGCATGGTCCGCTCCGAGGCCTATGCGAGGATGCCGCCCGATGCGCGCGCAACCATGTACGAAGAGACTGGCAAGTCACTCCCGATCGGCCGGGTCGGAGAGGTCGAAGAAGCAGCGGAGGCCACGCTCTCCCTGATGTCGAACTCCTACACCACAGGGGTCGTGCTCGACGTGGATGGGGGTCACATGATCCGGCAATACGCCCATAGATAAAGCCATACAGCATCGGCTTGATCGACCCTGATCGGAATGGCACATCGCGAACGCGCTTGATGTGGGTGACGTGTTGTCAAGACGCTATTGCCGGCGGGGTAGGTCGGCTTTCAATCCATTGAACAACCCTTCCGAGGTCTGCCCTGAGACGATCATGAAACGGCGCCCGGCCCTTGGAGACCGGGTTGGGCGCCATGCCGCCATCCAACAACGCTCAAACTGGCACCGTGATTGAGGCGAGCCAGCCAACCGATTGATCAGCGCAATCGCTCGAGCGGATAGGTATGCTCTGGCTGCCCAATTGCTCGGAGTTGTCGTTGAAAGCTCTCTTTTCCAAGGTTCTGTTGTCCATTGCGCTCGCGGCACCGGTCGCAGCCTACTCCCAAGGCATCGCGGGCCACGATGATCCCGCACTGCGCGCTGCTGCCAGGGCATGGCTCAGCGATGAAGATCCACGCGACGCTCTGTGGGCGATTGGAGAACTTGCCGCAAATGGCAACTTGGCGGCCCGGCAGCTGGCACGAGGCATCGCTCGAAGACTATTCGTGGATTTCCCGGACCTATCGCACAAGGATCGCAGAGCCCTGTTCCCGCCGGACCGCACCGTCACTCCGAAGCTCGACCCCTGACCACATGAAAGAACTTCTCAGTTCTCCATGAGCCAGTTGCCCCTTTTTGCCGTCTTTCTTCGCGGAGCGGCGACAAGCGTTCGTTACGTGAAGATGTCTCGATCAGAAGTGTACCGTCACTCCGGCAAAGCCTTCAATGCCGGGTTCTGGCAGCGCTATTGATCCGGTGTTTCCGCGCAGGATGTCTTGGTTGAGTAGGTTGCTTATGCCCACTTCCAACTCCACGGCGTCTGACACGGCGTAGCGTGCACCGATGTCCACATCGACGAAGCCGTCGAACTCGATCGCATCGAGGGAGCGTGTGGTGTTCGACGCCAGCCGTGGGCCGCGATAGCGAACACCGCCTGAGACCTCGAGCCCCCGCAGCGCACCGCTGTCGAAACTGTAGGTCCCGAAAACGCTGAACGCGTGCTTTGGAACACCGGCAAGCGCCTCGCCCAAAGCCGGTTCCAGGCCGCCAGCATCGACGCGCGTCAGCTCGTTATCGGTGAAGGTGTAGTTCGCCACGATGTTGAAATTCGGTGTCACAGCCCCCTGCACCAAGACTTCGACCCCGCGGCTGCGCTGGTCCGAGCCGACGACGAAGAAGCCGCCGGTCGAGACTGGCACGTTCACCAATTCGATGTCGAAGGCGGTCAGTGTCAGGCCCAGTGCATTTTCGAAGAAGTCGAAGTGCAACCCTCCCTCGAAAGTGCGCCCAGTCTGCGGGTCGAGCGCGCTGCCGTCTTCGCGTGAGCCGAGGTTCGGCTCGAACGACTCGCCGTAGCTGAAGAAAGCGGAGATCGGCACGTCCGGCACCGGCTTCACCACGAGGCCGACACGCGGCGAGAACTCAGTCTCCTCGATGAGGATGTCCGTGGTGAAGAAGGTGTTGGTCTGCTTCAGAATGTCGACGCGCCCGCCGCCCAGCAGATGAACCCGATCCCCCCAGCTGATCTGATCGAAGAACGAGAAGCTGACGATATCCAGATCGGTCTGGGTAAATGTCTGCCGCCGGAAATCGTCAGGCGTTAGCACTGTCGGCGTTCCGGGCGCGTCGATCGACACGGCATCGACGATGCCGGTCTGCTGCACCTTGGCAAAGGTGCTGGTCACCTGCCCATCGACCGAGAGCAGAAGCGTGTGGTCGAGCGGGCCCGTTCGCACCGACCCCTTGAGATCCAAGCGGCCGAAGGACCGTCGGGCGCCTTGATCGCGGAACTCAAGCTGGCGCAGGACCGTCTCGCCCGCCACCACCTCAATGGGAAACGGCCCTTCGCCGAGAGGCACGTCCTCGGTGGCGACCCGCTCAGCCTCGACCGAGAAGCCCTCGCGTACGTCGTCATCGAAGACGCCGCGCAGGCTGACCGACCAGTCGTCGTTGAACGCGTACTCCATCTCCAGATCGCCGATGAGCTGACGCAGTCTGAAGTCGCTGAACTCCTCGTCGCCGAAGAAGTCGTCGATGTCGCTCAGCGGCTCACCATTCGCGTCGATAGGGATGCCGCGGTCGAACACGACCTCATCGCGCTGATACTGGAACTTCATCACCACCGAGAGGTTGTCGATCGGCTCGAAGGCGATCGAAGGGGCGATAAGCTGCCGGTTCTCGGGGAAGGTGCTGTCGAAGAAATCCCGATAGCGAAAGCTGTTGGTGCCTTCGAGCGCCGCAACCACACGGGCATTGGTGTTCCAGGTTTCGCTGATGGGAAGGTTCCAGTCGACCTCCTGGCGCAACCGAAAGAGACTGCTGACCGTCGACCGGCTCTCGAAGAACTCCCCGTCTTGCGGGGCCTTGGTAATGACGTTGATGACGCCGCCCGGCGGGCCGACACCGAAAAACGCGCCTGACGGGCCGCTCAGCACTTCGATCCGCTCGACATTGGCGCTGTCGCGGCGGCGCACGGGAGCGGCGGAGACGAGCGCGCCGTTATCGGCGACCTCGGCCCTGAACCCGCGCAGGATGAAGGCCTCGTTGATGCCGCCAAAGGTGTTGCCGATCGAGGCACCGGTCGCTGACAGCACCGCATCCTCGACCCGATTGGCGTTGCTATCGCGGATCACATCGCGCGGCACCACCTGCAGGGAGAACGGGATCTCGTCGATATCGAGGTCGAGCTTGGTGCCCGAACTGGAGCGCTCAGCGCGATAACCCTCAACGGGTCCTGTCGGCTCTTCGGTCGCGCCAATCACCATGATCTCGTCGAGGCGGGTCGTGCCGTCCTCATCGCGCTCCTGCGCCGATCCGATCTCGGCCGCAACAACACCTGTAGCGAGCACCAACGCACTCGCTCTCGAAACCCTTTGCCGCATTCGCCCCTCATCATTTTCTCGAGCGCTGGCGGCAGCTTGCAGCTCAATACAATCTCGCGTTTCCGTGATCCCTAATGCCAACCGAAGGCAGAGACAAGCGAGGGACAAGAGAGCTTCACGAGCCTGTCACCAATGCGAAGACCGCAGGCGGCATGCTCGTCACAACCCTCGGCGCCGGTGGTTACGGGCTCACCGAATACATGAAGATCGAGCAGATCGGCGCAGGCTTCTGCTACGCGCGCCCCGATCAGGCCGAGACGGCGGTCTTCCTCGACTACTCGGTGCACCGGAACATGTCGGCGGCACAGCGCCGGGACATGATGACGGCGCTCGAACGGGCCTATGACGCCCTGCCGGTCAATGGTCGCATCATGGTGTTCACGACCGCACGGGATACCGGCGGCTCGATCGCCCGCCCGGTCTACGAGCAGTGCCGTCCGGCCGGGACCGTGGCCGAGCAGGCGGCCCTCGGCGCGCCCTCGAAGCCCCGGCCCAATATCGAGCGCATCGCCGGGGATGCCCGCGCAGCCTTCCGTGCCCAGCTCGACCGGATCTTCGCCGATAGCCACGATACGGCCAAGGCCGCGCAGGAGAGCCCGCTGCTGGCCAACCTGCAGGCCATCTCGCGCTATCCGGGGTTCCAGGGCCACGACCGGGCCTTCGTCTGGCTCTCAGACGGGATCGAGAACTCGGAGACGGCCCAGTTCTGCCAGGTAAAGGGCGACATGCCGCGGGCCGCCACCTTCATGCAGCGCCCGGCCTACGCGGCTGTGGCCCCGGACAGCCTCGTGGGCATCGAGGCCACGCTGCTGCTGGTCGAGACCATCCCGCTGCCGAGCCCAAGCCTCGCGTTCTGCAGCCATGACGAGATGCGGGCGTGGTGGCCCGATTGCCTCCGGCTCAACGGCGCCGAGCGCGTCCGCCTCGAGCGGCTGCGCCGGATCAACGGCTCCTGAGCCTCACCCACGTCGCTCAGCGGGCGGTGCTATCGCCCGCCCATCCATCCCTCTTCTGGAGTGACTGCCATGAAGACACTTGTCGATCTCGCTACCCTCGGTCTTGTGGGCGCTGCCGGGGCCGGCTTCGCCGGATCCACCTGGGCGTTCCGCAAGTCCATCGACACGGGCGACCATCGCTGGCTCGTCGGCGCCATCTCGCTCCTGGTGCTGAGCTACATCCCGTTCCTCACGCTGCTCGGCCAGTCGATGTCCGCCACGATCGTGGCGACCAGCATGATGAGCCAGATCATCGCGCTGACGGTGGCCTTCACCGTCTATGGCGAGCCCATCACGCTGGCGCGCGGTTGCGGCCTCGTCGCAGCACTCATCGCCGTCATCGCCTTCGCCCTGCCCACGTCGGCCAAAGGCTGAGGGGCAGCGCGATGTCTCACCCCTCCAAGCCGGGCGGTCTCGCGGGACCGCTCAACGGGCTCTCCATCGGGCTGAGCCTCGTTGCCATGGTGCTTCTGGCCCCACGGCTCTTCCCGCTGGTCGAGGACGCGGTCTGGGAGGAGCTGCACAGCCTCTATGCGCCCTCGACCGCGCGGCTCCTCTTCTGGGGGGCCGAGATCGCAGCCTGGCCGCTCACCTACTTCGCCGCGCGCATGCTGATCATGGCCGGCTTCATGGCGCTCTCGCTCGCCATCGCCCGGCGCCGGATGTGAGGCGCGGCTCATGAAGAAACGCCCATGAGCATCGATCTCGAAGCCGATCGCTTCGGCTCGGCAGGCTTCGCCGACTACAGAATGCGCAAGCGCGCGGGGCTCTATCGCCGGGAAGGCGCCTATATCGGCCATGATGCTGCGAACCGTGCCTGCTACGCAGGCGGCCAGTCGGCCATCCTACTCTGCGGCGGGGCCCGCAGCCTGAAGGGCTCGGTCGTCATGCCCTGGCTCGTCGACGCGTATCTCCGCGACGGCGATCGCCTGCCGCATATCATCGCCCTCGATCTCAAGCGGCAGGACACCGTCGTCTCCTCCCTGCAGGTCCGGCAGGGCCGCCATTGCTTCTACTACAATCCTCGCGGTGCGGCGGGCATGCCGTCCCATCGCATGAACCCGGGCGAGCACTTCACGCCGGACTCGCCCACGCTCGTTCCCGATGCACTGTTCTTCGGCCAGAACTGGATCCCCAACACCGATCCGCGCGCCGCCTACTTCGAAGGCATGGCGCAGAAGATCGTGGCTGCGAGTATCGTCACCGAGACCCGCGAGACCGGCTTCGTCACCTTGCCCACGCTCGCCGATCGGATGGCGGGCCTCGGCGGGCTCAGCGAGGCTTGGCTTTCCTTCGAGCACGCGATCTCCTGCCAGCCCGAGCCGCAGATCAACGAGGTCGCGGGCCAGCTGCAGGAGCTGCGCGCGAAGGACAGCGACAGCGGCGGCTGGGCTGGCATCAAGAACGAGATCGCCCGCAGCTTCTCCCCCATCATGGATGCCCAGATCAGGGCGTCGCTCTCAGCACCGTTCGATCTCTCCTTCCAGCGCCTCACCGAGGATGACTGCCCGCCCTGCATGGTCTCCATCATGGAGGATCTCGAGTTCGCCGAGACGACGGCGCCCGTCATCCGCGCGATCTTAACCGCCATCCTGACGGCGAAGCGGCGTGCGCCGATGACCGCCCGACCGCAGTTCTGGTGCCTGAATGAGATCGCGCACTTCCCCTGGCCCATGGCGGAGTCCCTGGCGACTATCAGCGC
>JBCDFC010000110.1:0-15288 GCA_039178805.1 Pseudomonadota bacterium
CACCACCCGTAACGGTCAAGGCACCGTTCAGCCCGGCGGCAGTTCCCGCGAGGTGCGGGACGGCGGACATGGCGGCCGCGTTGCTGCTCGGCATTGTGAGCCCATTGCCGAGGCCGACGAAGATCGTCGCACCGAAGAAGGTCGGTGGGCTGACGATGCCGGCGAGTACGAGGGCAAGCCCGACCGCGAGCCCGAAGCAGGCGACAAGCCTGCCGGCGATCATCATCGTTGGCAGGCTGTAGCGTGGCGCGAGTTTGCCTGCGATGAAGCTGCCGGTCAGGAAGCCGCCTGTGATGCTGCCCACATAGATCCCCAATGTCGCCGTCGTGACCTCGAAGACCGAGACGGCGACAAGCGGGGCGCCCGCGAGGAAGGTGTAGAACGCGCCGGTTGAGAACGCCGTACAAAGCGCCGGCGCCCAGAACGCCGGAATGCGGGCGACTTGGAGGATCCCTGGCCGGTCCTCCGATCCAGTCTTCGGCGCTGGCCGACGCGTCTCGCCCAGGTCGAACCAGCAGAGGGTCAACAGCACCGCGCCCGAGCCCGCGTAGAACCAGAAATTGGCGCGCCAGCCAAACATCGTGTCGAGCACGCCCCCAAGCATTGGGCCGAGCATCGGTGCGAGCGCCATGGCCATGCTGATATAGCCGATCAGACCCGCCGCCTGACGCGGCTCGGTCGTATCGCGCACGATGGCTTGCGACAGTGCATAGCCCGAGATCATTGCCGCCTGGAGCATGCGGAAGGCGAGGAAGACGTAGAGGTCTTCGGCCAGCGCACAGGCGAGCGAGGCCGCCATGTAGATCGCGATGGCGCCAAGCAGTACCGGGCGCCGGCCGAGACGGTCGGAAAGGGGTCCCACGACGAGCTGCACGACCGCCGTGACCGCCAGATAGCCCGCGACAGCCAGGCTCACGGTGCCGTAGCTCGCCTCGAAATCCGCCGCGATCCCAGCGAGCGAGGGCAGGAACATGTTCAGCGTTAGCGTCGAGACGGCGGTGAGCAGGATCAACGTGATGAGCCGAGGCGGTGAGGTCGGAGCGCGCATCGATCTTGTTCTTTCAAAGCTGAGGCGCCGAGAAGGCCCCGAAGCCTCGCATCGGGCCCCATTCGCGCCTGCCACTCGCTCAACCCGAACGCCAACGGCACTGCTCCAAGTCAGCCCGTTGCTGCTGCGTTCAGAACGCCTTGAAGGTGAGGGTTGTCAGGCTCCGCTCGATATCCGGCAGGTCGAGGAGGCGGTCGTTCAGCCATTTGCCGATGTCTTCGCCGGCGGGCACGTAAATCTTGGCGAGCAGGTCCCAGTCGCCGCTGGTGGAGTAGAGTTCCGAGACAAGCTCGCGGTCCCAGATGGCGTCGGCCACGGCGTAGGTCGTGCCGGGGCGGCAGCGGAGCTGGACGAAAATGCACTGCATTGGGGGCCTCGCGGTGGGTCTAGGTCTCGCCCAGAAAGCTGCGGGTGATGGGGCTTTCCGGGTCTTCCAGCGGCTCGATCACATCGAAATGGTTCTTCCCGGGTTCTACCACCAGCCGTGTGGCGGCACCGAGCCCGAGCCAGACATTGGCGATGAGGTCGGACTGACGAATGAATTCCGGCCGTTCGTCGCCACCCACCCAGGACGTCAGTTTCAGGCCGGGACGTGGGCGGGCAAGCGCCGGGCTCTCGGCCAGGGCCGTGGTTTCGTCAAGGCGCAGGTCGTCGTTCTTGTCGGTCAGGATCAGCGGGCGCAGGTCGTGCAGACCGCTGATCGAGAGGATATGCGCGACCCGTTCGGCCACGGGACCCGAGAGCGGGCCGTCGGCCTGCCCCATGCGCGCCACCAGATGGCCCCCCGCGGAGTGGCCGGCAAGAAGGACCGGTCCATCGACGATGCTCGCCGCATGCGTGATCGCGGCAGCTACGTCTTTTGTGATTTCCGGCACAGTCACCGTCGGAGCAAGGCGATAGGATGGAACTGCCACGGCATAGCCACGCCCGAGCAAGCCGCGTGACATATGCCCGAAACTCTCTCGCCCGAAGGTTCGCCAGTAGCCACCATGAACGAACACTGCCAGACCACGTGGCGCGGTGCCGGGGCGGTAGAGGTCGAGGCGTTGTCGTGGATCACTGCCATAGGCGATGTCGACGGCGCCCGCATCCGCTCCGCCGGCTGCGAGATCGGCGCGCGCGCTGCTGCCCCTCTCGGCCCAGTCGGTGACGAAGCGTTCGAAGCCCGGAACATGGGCCCGGTTCTCGTAGGCGTCGCTCCAGTCATCGACGTGATCGAACATGGTCTCGCTCCGCTCCCGCAACGGCGTCCGGCGCCAGGGCCGATGTCATCGGCGCGCGGCATGCCCGTCGACCATGCTTGGGCCTTACGATGCCGGCTGGCAATCGCACAACACCCTGGGTTAAGACTTCACTCCACGGAACAACCTGGCCGCGATCGTGCGCATTCCGTCCCTCGAGGGGGTATGATATCACGTGAAGCTGACCTTGCGGCAGGGTCGGTGATTGCTCAAAGCCTCGAGCCCATGCGGCGTCGGAGAGAGAACTGAGATGTTGTACTGGAAGGCCGCGGCCGAGGATCAAGGGATCGCCTGGCAGGGCGCGTTCGATGCCCAGGCGCAGGCAACCCTCGACCGGAGCGTCTGGCTCGTCTCGCACAATCTCGGCGTTCCCGTCGCGCTCGTCACTATTGTCGAGCGTCGGCGGCAGGTCTTCCAGTCGCAGATCGGGCTGAAGGAGCCTTGGGCGACGCGGTCCGAGACGCCCCTCTCCCACTCGTTCTGCAAACACTGCGTCGCGGATGGACGATGCTTCATCGTCGAGGATGCCCGTACCGATGAGCGGGTGCGGGAAAACCTCGCCGTTCCCGATCTTGGGGTGATCGCCTATCTGGGCGCGCCGCTGCGCGCACCCTCAGGCAAGGTGATCGGCGCCCTCTGCGCGATCGACGGTGCGCCGCGGGCTTGGACGGCGGATGACAAGGCTGCGATGGAGGCGCTCGCCTCGGCCGTCGAGCAGGAGTTTCGTCACTGCGCCGAACTCGCGCGTATCCGCGCGCAACTGGCCGAAGTGCGTCGTGAGAGCCGTGCGCAGACGGCAGCACTCGCCGGCCTCGGGCGCGATCTCCGCCCGCTCCTGACGCCGATCGCCACGAGCGTCGATGTCTTGAGGGAGCGGATCGATACTGGCGCCTGGGATCTGCTCGACGTGATCGAGCATTCATCGGACACGCTCACACAATTCGCCGACGACCTGCTGGAAATCGAAGAACTCGAGCGGGACAAGGTTGAGGTTCAGCAGAACCCGTTCTCGCCGCATACGCTTCTGCGTAACATCGTCGAGACGTTCCGCCATCGGGTGGGGCCTGACGTCGCCATTCGCGAAGAAGTCGCCCCGAACACACCTGTGGTCTGGACCGGGGACGTGCGCCGTGTCGAACAGGTTCTTGCCCATCTCGTCGGCAACGCGGCGAAGTTCACGCTTTCGGGCGAAATTGTCCTCTTCGTTACGCTCGAAGAGAATGCGCTGGTGTTTAGAGTGCGCGACACGGGACCCGGTATCCCGTTGACCGACCGCAACAGCATCTTCGACCGCTTCGAGCGCGGCGAGGCCTCGTCCGAGCGCGGGCAGAACGGGTTTGGCCTCGGCCTCGCTATCTGTCGGAGCGTGGCGGCGCGGACGGGCACGATACTCGAGCTTGAGGAAACGCGGTGCCCCGGCGGCTCCACCTTCCGCTTCGCCATTCCCGCGCCGAAGGCATGATCCTGTGGGCCTGCGATGCGGGTGACGTCGGTCTCTGGCTGTCCTAGGCTATCGGGCCTTAGGCGGCTCTGCCGCCTGCCGCGGCCAAGGGATGGTGGACAGTGACCGAAGGCGCCCAAGCATTCGCCAACACACGGCCCATGTCGGAGCGGGATGAGGTTGCGGCGTTTTCCGAGCTGCAATCGCGGCTCGCCGGTCAGTTCACCGAAATCTTCGCCCATCCGAATGCGCCGCGCACGGTCGTCGTCCTGCCGAGCTTGACCCTCGACCAAGAAGTCCTCGGCCGTATCACCGGCGTGATCCACTACGAGCAGCGTCTACTTTGCCTGCTCCTGCTGCTCCGCTATCCGCGCACCCGGGTGATCTATCTCTCCAGCGAACCTCTGCCGCAGAGCATCGTCGAGTACTACTTGCAGCTTCTCCCCGGTGTACCGCGCGACCATGCGATGGCGAGGCTTACGCTCCTTGCCTGCCATGACGCCTCGCCTCGCCCGTTGACCGAGAAGATCCTCGAACGGCCCCGCCTGCTTGCGCGGTTGAGAGAAGGGATCGGGAGCGGTGAGGCGGTGCATATGACCTGCTTCAACGTCTCGTCCTTGGAACGCCGCCTCGCCCTTGCCCTCGACGCGCCGGTCTATGGTTGCGATCCCGAGCTCTTGCCGCTCGGCACGAAGACTGGGTCACGGCGGATCTTTCGAGACGCAGGGCTGCTCTTGGCCGATGGCGAGGAAGATCTCCGTGACGAAGCGGATGTGAGCGCTGCCCTGATCGCCCTCAAAGAGCGCGATCCGGGCCTGCGCCGCGCGGTCGTGAAGTTGAATGACGGCTTTTCCGGCGAGGGTAATGCGATCTTCGACTATCGCGCGGGCGAGGACGCGGCGGCGCTGAAGTCCCGGGTCGCCGAGGGCCTTCGCGCCATGAATTTCGTCGCACCGGGCGAGGGCTGGGACGGCTTTGCCACCAAGTTTCGCGAGATGGGAGGGATCGTCGAGGCTTTCATCGAGGGGCGGACGAAGCGCTCCCCATCGGCGCAGTACCGGATCGATCCGCTCGGCCGCCTGGACGTGATCTCCACGCATGACCAGGTGACGTCGGGCACGGCAGGCCAAGTCTTCGAAGGCTGCCGCTTCCCTGCGAACGGTGCCTATCGGATGGAGATCCAGGCGGCGGGCTTGCAGGCCGCGGAGCGGTTGCGCGCGGAAGGCGTGCTCGGCCGCTTCGGGGTCGATTTCATCTCGGTGCGCGGCGAGGTCGGCTGGCAGCACTACGCCGTCGAGATCAATCTTCGAAAGGGTGGCACGACGCATCCGTTCCTGATGCTGCAGAGCCTGACGGATGGCAGCTACGATGCTGAGACGGGCTGTTTCCGAGCACCCTCGGGCAGGCCGCTCTTCTACTATGCCTCAGACAATCTGTCGGCGCCGCATTATCGCGGGCTCACGCCGGAGGATCTCACCGATATCGTGGTCGAGAACGGGCTGCATTTCCACACGGCGCGTCAAGAAGGTGTCGTCTTCCACTTGATTGGCGCACTTTCGGAGTTCGGTAAGGTCGGTCTCGTCTGTGTGGCAGGGTCCGAGCGAGGAGCCGACCGCCTCTACCGCGAAACCGTGGCTGTCCTCGACCGCGCCGGACAGGACGGTTCTGCGGTTCCTTCGTGAGCGTGTTCGGGCGTCAGTTTCGCGAGCAGAGTAACGCGGCGCGGGTAACAGTGCCGGTTGCCTGTCTGGCTCCGCGCCCACCCACGTCAGGTTAGCCATCGACAACTTAAGTTTTCGCGAACGCACCCTTTCTCAAAGCCGCAACACCGTCGGAGTGACTGAAAACACCGTGCGGGGTTTGTTCATGGGAATCGGTCAAACCTATCGTGGGAGGGGGCGCTTGGAGGGCTTGCGGCGATGGCGGTTGGCAGTGTAACTGCGCGTGCATGTCCCCGCCGCGTAAGTGCGGGCAGCAAATCCGTTTCGGGCGCATGAAGACACAGGAGACCCAGCGGTCTCCCATACGCTACTCCATCATCGATCAGAGAGGCCGCTTACGTCCATTTCCGCCTCCGAGGCGCCCGCACCTCCGGCGGCGCGCTCCGCCAGAAGCTTGGTCAGCCAGTCGGGGTCCATCTCTGGCACCGAGGACAGCAGAAGCTCCGTATAGGGGTGGTGCGGCGGCTGGAACATCTCGGTCTTGGCGCCCTGCTCGACGACTTTGCCCTCTTTCATCACCACGACCTCGTCAGCGATCGATCGCACGGTCGCGAGGTCATGCGTAATGAACATGTAGGCGAGGTTGAATTCCTTCTGCAGCCGGTCGAGGAGCTTCAGGATGCCTTCCGCCACCAGCTGATCGAGCGCCGAAGTGACTTCGTCGCAGATGATGAAGGACGGCTCCGCCGCGAGCGCCCGCGCGATCCCGATCCGTTGCTTCTGCCCGCCGGAAAGCTCCGATGGCAGTCGGTCGATATAGAGATCGGGCTCGAGCTCGATCAGATCCAGAAGCTCCCGGATCCGCTGCTCGAGCGCCTTGCCCGAAACGCCGCCATAGAACTGCGCGGGCCGCCCGATGATGTCGCGGATTCGGCTCTTGGGGTTCAGCGCCGTATCGGCCATCTGATAGATCATCTGCGCCTGGCGAAGCTGATCCTTGGTGCGCTGGCGATAATCCGCCGGGAGCGCCTGGCCGTTGAACATGACGGCACCCGATTTCGGCGGCAGAAGGCCGGTGATTACCCGCGCCGCCGTCGATTTGCCGGATCCGGACTCGCCCACGACCGCCACCGTGCGCCCGGCATGGATCTCGAAGCTCACATCGTGCAGCACCGGGATCTTGCCATAGGCTGCATCCACACGGTCGAGCTGGACGATCGGCGTCGATCCGTGCTCAGGCCGAGGTTGCTCGGCGCGGGCATAGCTGCGCACGGCCCAGAGCGACTTGGTGTAGTCCTGCGTCGGGCTTGAGAGCATGGAGGCGGTGTCGGCCTCCTCGACCTCGTCGCCCCTGAGCAGCACTTTGATCCGGTCCGCCATCTGCGCGACCACGGCCAGGTCATGCGTGATGTAGATCGCGGCAGTGTCGAACTGTTCGACAATGTCGCGGATCGCGGCCAGCACCTCGATCTGGGTCGTCACATCGAGGGCGGTCGTCGGCTCGTCGAAGATGATGAGGTCCGGCCGGCAGGCCATCGCCATCGCGGTCATCGCGCGCTGGAGCTGCCCGCCCGAGACTTGGTGGGGGTAGCGAAACCCGATCTCGCCCGGGTTCGGCAGGCGCATGCGGCGGTAAAGCTCGACCGCATCTGTCTCCGCCTCCGAGCGGGGCATCACCGCGTGCTCGACCGGCGTCTCGCAATACTGATCGATCAGTTTGTGAGCCGGGTTGAAGCTTGCCGCCGCCGATTGCGCCACATAGGCGATCCGCTTGCCGCGAAGATCTCGGCGCACGGGCTCGCTCGCCTGCGTCAGCTCCATGCCGTCGAAGGTGATCGTGCCCGAGGCGATCCGACAGCCGCCGCGGACATAGCCCATGGCGGCGAGGCCGAGCGTCGACTTGCCTGCTCCGGACTCGCCGATCAGCCCCAGCACCTCCCCCTTGCGGAGGGTCAGCGAGACCCCTTTGACGATCTCGCTCCAGGTCTCGTCCGCGCGCCCCTCGATCACGACATCCTTTAGCTCGAGGAGAACGGGCTTGTTCGCGAATGGGTCGGTCATCGGCTCACTCCTTCAGCCCGCTCGCGCGGTGCAGCATCCAGTCCACGACGAAATTCACGGCGACCGTCAAGAGCGCGATGGCGGCCGCCGGGAGGAGCGGCGTGATATCGCCGAAGGTGATCAGCGTCGCATTGTCCCGCACCATCGAGCCCCAATCCGCGGTAGGCGGCTGAATGCCGAGGCCAAGGAAGGAGAGCGCCGAGATGAGCAGAATGACGAAGCAGAAGCGGAGGCCGAACTCAGCCACCAAAGGCGCGGCCGTGTTGGGCAGGATCTCGCGCCCGATCAGCCAGACGAGGCCTTCACCGCGAAGTTTCGCCGCCTCGATATAGTCCATCACCACGACGCCCGCGGCGACGGCCCGGGCCAGGCGATAGACGCGGGTCGCTTCGATCAGCGCGATCACGATGACCATGTTGGTGATCGAGGTGCCGACGATCGTGAGCAGAAGGAGCGCAAAGATAAGCGGCGGGATCGCCATCAACACATCGACGGTCCGCGACAGGGCCTGATCGACCCAGCCGCCGAGCGTGGCGGCGAGGAGGCCCGGCACGGCACCCGCGATAAACGCGATCCCGGTCGTCAGGAACGCGATCCCGACCGTGTTCTGCGCGCCGTAGAGAAGTCGCGAGAGCATGTCGCGGCCGAGATTGTCGGTCCCGAGGATGTAGGTCGTATCCCAAGGCAGATACTCCGCATCGACGATCTCGCGCTCGCCGAAGGGTGCGATGATGGGCGCCAGCAGCGAGACGACCGCGTAGAGGATCACGACCAGAAGCCCGAAGCTCGCCGTCAGCGGCATGTCGTTGAAGGGCTTCGCCCAGGTGGCCGGGATCAGCCGCAGGCAGAAGCGGAAGATCCAGGCGACGATGGCGCAGGCGACGAGGGTCCCGATGACCCAGAGCAGGTTCTCAAGAAACGCGGGCATCTCAGCGCCTATGTACCAGTCGGGGGTTGGAGAGCGTCGACAGGATGTCGGCGAGGAGGTTCAGCGCCACATAGGCCAGCGCGAAGATGAGCGCGCAGGCCTGCACCACGGTCACATCGCGCTTTGCCACGCTATCGACCATGAGCTGCCCCATGCCCGGATAGACGAAGACCACCTCGACCACGACGACGCCGGTGATGAGGTAGGCGAGGTTTAGGGCGATGACGTTGATGATCGGCGCGAGCGCGTTCGGCAGCGCGTGCTGCAGGATGATGCGCGAGGGTCTGAGCCCCTTCAGCCGCGCCATCTCGATATAGGGCGATGCGAGCAGGTTGATGATCGCAGCACGCGTCATCCGCATCATATGGGCCGTGACGACGAGCGTGAGCGTGAGCGCGGGCAGGAAGCCGCGATAGAGCCGCTCGAAGAGGCCCATATCCGGCGAGATGTTCGACATCGACGGGAAAAGCCCCGACTGCGCCAGCCAGTAGATCAGGATGTAGGCCACGAAGAACTCAGGGAACGAGATCGAAGTAAGCGTGAAGACGTTCACGAACCGATCGTAGAGCGAATTCCGGTAGAGGGCCGCGAGAATGCCGAGCATCAGGCTGAGCGGCACCGCGATGAGTGCCGCATAGACCGCCAGGAACAGTGTGTTGCCGAGCCTGGCTGCGATCAGCTCCGAGACCGGGCGCCCGTTGGCGAGGCTATTGCCGAAATCGCCGATGGCAGCGCCTCCGAGCCAGTCGAAGTATCGGACATGGGCGGGCAGATCGAGGCCGAGTTCCTTGCGGAAGGCGGCAACGGTTTCGGGCGTCGCGGACTGGCCCAGAATTTCCTCGGCCAAGTCTCCGGGCAGAAGCTCAAGCGCCCCGAAGATGATCAGCGAGATGATGAAGAGCGTGAGCAAACCGAGGGCCACCCGGCTTGCAGTCATTTGCCAAACGGCACTCATAAAGGGCTCCCCTGTCGGGTGGCGGTGCTTTGACGCAAGCCGGTCCTGCATGCGGTTCGCAGCATTCTAACGGCCTCTCTTGTGGTTGGGCGCCGGTGGAGCGCCTTCGGTAGGACTGGGTTGAGGCTACGGAAGCAAATCCGTTTCCGCAATCGGCTTTGCAATTTCTTTCGGCAAGGCGCCCCAATACGAAAGGAGATTGCTCGTTACTGTGGCGGGCAGCGCTTGGGCGAAGCGCGTGATGCGTGCATCCGACGGGCGGTCGCTGCTATGGACAGCGGCAGAGCCGCCAGGAGATTCCCATGCCCGACGATCATCAGCCGCTTAGCACAACGCGAGAGAGCCGTTCGCTGCGGCCGGCGCACCCGGCCGTGGGGGCCGCCCCGCTCGTCACACCGCTATGGCAGAGTGTGGTCTATCGCGAGCAGGACGCCGATGCGCTTGATGCGTCCTACGATGCCGGGTCAGAGGGGTTTACGTATTCCCGCGAGGGCCATCCGAATGCGCGGGCCGTCTCGCATGTGATCGACGCCATGGAAGGGCTCGATCCTGCCGCGGGCGGTGGCACCATGGCAGGCTCCGGCATGGGGGCGATCGCAGCGGCCCTGCTCGGCGTTTTGAAGGCCGGCGATCATGTTGTGGCTTCGGATCAACTCTACGGCCGGTCGCTGCGCTTGTTGACGCGTGACCTGCCGCGTTTCGGGGTGACTGCAAGCCTAGTCGATACCACGGATGCGGCGGGGGTGACGGCGGCCGTGCGGCCCGAGACGCGGATGATCATGGTCGAGGTCGTCTCGAACCCGACGATCCGGATCGCGGATATGGAGGGTATCGCGCGGATTGCAAAGGCGGAAGGCGTACTCCTCTTCGTCGACAACACCTTCACGACGCCGCTCTCCTACAGGCCCTTCGATCACGGCGCCGATATCGTCATGCATTCGGTCACGAAACTGATGGCGGGGCATTCGGATGTGCTGCTCGGCTGGGCCGCGGCGCGGGATCCAGAGGTCAACCTCGCCATCCGAGAGGCGGGGGAGACCTGGGGGACGACGGGGGCACCGTTCGACTGCTGGCTTGCGGAGCGGGGCCTTGCAAGCTTCCATCTGCGCCATCGGGCGGCATCGGAGAACGCGGCCCTGCTGGCGGACCGTCTGGCTGGGCTTCCCGGGGTCGAGGCGGTGTTCTATCCGGGCCGGGCCGACCACCCGGACCACAACCGGGCCTCCGCGGTGCTCGATGGGCGGTGGGGTAACATGCTGTCGTTCCGGCTGGCGGGCGGACGGGCCGAGGTGAACGCCTTCTTACGGGCGGCGGCCGAGGTGCCCTTCGCCCCGACGCTCGGCGATGTGGCAACAACGATGAGCCATCCCGCCTCCTCCTCGCATCGCGCTGTGAGCGCCGAAGCGCGTGCTGCGGTCGGCATCACGGAAGGTTTCATCCGCCTTTCGGTCGGTATCGACGATGCGGAGCGTGTTGGTGCGGCCCTCGAACGCGCGATCCAGAGCGTCCATGGCTGAGCGGCCCGAGAGTGGCCGGCCCGTCGGGGCATCGAGCCCCGCCGTGCCGCCAGCGGTCGGCGCCGCCGGGGCGCTTTAAGCTGCTGGCTGCGGTCCGTGCGGTTCGATCGTGCCGGGAGGCGCAGAGAAGTTAGCTGCTGCACTCCGCGATGAGGGCGTCGAGGAAGCCGTTGCAGCGGGTCAGCTCCTCGATCGCGACCCATTCATCGGCTTTGTGGGCCTGTTCTATCGAGCCCGGGCCGATGACCACCGCCGGGATGCCCGCGATCGAGCGGAAGAAGCCGGCTTCCGTGCCGTAGGCGACTTTGGCATGGGCGTTGCGGCCTGCGAGGCGTTTGGTGAGCGCCACGAGATCATGCTCGGGTGGTGTATCGAGGCCGTCGATGCTCGACACCTCCTCGAAGCTGAAGCCCGCATCGGCTGCAACGCTCCGCATCTCAGGCTCGAGCACGTCTTTCGCAAAGGATTGTATGCGCGCGACGACTGCATCGGGGTCGTCTGCACCGATCGCGCGGACCTCGAAGACGAAGCGACATCTGTCGGGCACGATATTGACGACATCGCCGCCATGCACCGCCCCCACATGCGGCGTGGTGAAGGGGATGTCGTAGAGCGTGTCGCGGGCGCCTGCCTGCTCGAGCTCGGCCGCGACCTCGCCAATGTGGGTGATGAGGCGCGCGGCGTAGGTTACGGCATTGACGGCGGTGGGTGCGAGCGAGGAATGCGCCGTCGTCCCTCGCACATCCACAGCGACGCTGCGCTTCGCCTTGTGCCCCACGATCACGTCGCCAAGCGTCGGCTCTCCCACGAAGCAGCCGATGGGTGTCACGGGCCAGGCCGCCATGCGCATCAGCGCATCGCGGACGCCGACGCAGCCGACTTCCTCGTCATAGCTGAACACGATGTGGAGCGGTTTCGTAAGGCGCGCCGCCTGCATCGCGGGTACCGAGGCGAGGACGCAGGCGAGGAAGCCCTTCATGTCGCAGGCGCCGCGGCCATAAATCCGACCGTCGAGGATGCGGGCCGTAAACGGATCGCCAGACCAAGGCTGACCCTCGACCGGCACGACATCCGTGTGTCCCGAGAGCACATATCCCGGCACGTCGGAGGGGCCGATGGTGGCGATCAGGCTCGCTTTCTCACCGGCGGGGTCGGGCACCCGCTCGGCATCGATCCCGCGCTCCGCCAGATAGGCTTCGACCCAGTCGATCAGCGGCAGGTTCGATTTGCTGCTGACCGTGTCGAAACCGATGAGCGTGGATAAGATCTCGGTGCTCGTCTCGGTTCGGTCCTGGGTCCCAACATGGACCTTGGCCATGTTCTGCATCATCGTCTCTCCGCGCTCGCCATGCCTGTCACCTAGCGCCGAAGGCGATGCTTGGCCATCCGACCCCGTCGCAAACGGACACAGAGTATCCATGCGCTGCCGCAGAGGGCGTTTCTGGCATTGGCCTCGGCCGCGAAGCTGCTAGCGTGTCGCCATGGCGGTCCGAACGGCCGCCCGGGACAACAAAGCCGTAGACAGGGAGACAAGAATGACGATGACCCGATCCGTCGGCGCGGCGCTTCTCGGCAGTGTGGCGATGCTGGCTCAGATAGCCGGCGATGCGCATGCCCAATCCGATGAGACCATCACGGTCGGCCTCTCTTCCGAGGTGACCTCGATGGACCCGCATTTCCACAACCTGACCCCCAACAATCAGATCGCGCGGCATATCTTCGATGCGCTGATTAACCAGGACGCCAATCAGGGGCTGATCCCGGGGCTCGCGACGGAGTGGGCGCCCATCGACGACACCACTTGGGAATTCAAGCTGCGCGAGGGTGTTACATTCCATGACGGCTCGCCCTTCACCGCCGACGATGTCGTCTGCAGTTTCGAACGGGCGCCGGCCGTGCCGAACTCGCCGTCGAGCTTCGGGACCTATACGGCTGGAAAGACCGTGAAGAAGATCGACGACTTCACGGTTCACATCACGACCGAGGCGCCCTATCCGCTGATGGCGAACGATGTGTCGACCGTCGCGATCATCTCGGACGAGAAGGGCTGCAGCGCGAGCACCGATGATTTCAACAAGGGGGTCGCGACCTTTGGCACCGGGCCTTGGAAATTCGTGAGCTACACGCCTGGCGACAGCATCGTGATGGCCCGGGCGGAGAACGGATGGGACGATCCGGCGCCCTTTGCCGGCGTCACGTTCAAGCCGATCAAGTCCGACCCGGCGCGGGTTGCGGCGCTTTTGGCGGGCGATGTGGACATGATCAACAATGTGCCAACGACGGATCTCGCCCAGATCAAGGAGAATGACGATCTCAATGTGTTCGAGGGCGTCTCGAACCGGGTGATCTATCTCCACATGGATCAGTTCCGCGAAGACAGCCCCTTCGTGAAGGCCAAGGATGGCGGGCCGATCAAGAACCCGCTTTTGGATGTGAAGGTGCGCAAAGCGATCAGCCACGCCATCAGCCGCGAGCTGATCAAGGACCGGGTGATGGAGGGGCAGAGCATCGTCGCGGGCCAGCTCTTGCCCGAGGGCTTTTTCGGGGTTTCGGACAAGCTCACCCCGGATGCCTATGACCCGGATCTCGCCAAAGAGCTTTTGGCGGAGGCGGGTTATGGCGACGGCTTCCAGCTTACGATCCACGGGCCGAACGACCGCTATATCAACGATGCGAAGATCGTGGAGGCCATCGCGCAGATGCTGACCCGGGTAGGCATCGATGCGTCGGTCGAGACCATGCCGCGGTCGGTCTACTTCAAGCGGGCCTCGGCCGGGGGTGAGGGCGGGCAGCCCGAATTCTCGCTGATCCTGGTCGGCTGGGGGGCTGGCTCGGGCGAGGCGTCCTCGCCGCTCCGCTCGCTCATCGCCACCCATGACAAGGACAAGGGCATGGGCGCCTCGAACCGCGGCCGGCATTCGGACCCTGAGATCGATGCGCTGATCGAGCAGGCGCTGCGGACGGTCGATGCGACCGAGCGTGAGGCGTTGTTGGCGGAGGCGACGGAGAAGGCGATCGCCGGGAACTACGCGATCATTCCGATCCACTACCAAGTGAACGCCTGGGCCGCGCGCAAGGGCATCGCGTACACGCCCCGCACGGACGAGTACACGCTGATGCAATACGCCAGCCCCGAGGGGTGACGGGTTCGGCGCTGGGCGAAATCGCCCACCCTACGCCAAAGGTGGGTGGAACCGCCCGCCCAACGCCAAAGGTGGGCGAAATCGCCCACCCTACCGCCTGTGGGTGGCCGGCCGGGTCGAGCCCTGCTCGCCGCCGGGCGTAGATCATCGGAGGCGCGCATGGCCGTCTTCATCATTCGTCGCCTGCTGCAGGCCGTCTTCGTCGTCGCGGCGATGTCGGTGATCGTCTTCATGGGCGTGAATGCGGTGGGCGATCCGGTGCATATGTTTGTCTCGCCCGATGCGCCGCAGGAGGAGATCGAGCGGGTGATCCGCCAGTTCGGTCTCGACCGGCCGGTCTGGGAGCAATACGGGCTTTTCGTGCAAGGCGCGCTCTCTGGCGATCTCGGGAATTCCTATGTGTTCGGGACGCCTGCGCTCGGCCTCATTCTCGAGCGGATGGGTGCTACGTTCGAGCTGGCGGTGGCCTCGCTCTTCATCTCCATCGCGCTTGGCATTCCGCTCGGCCTTTATGCGGGCTTGTACCCTGAGAGCCGAACGAGCCGGGCGATCATGGCGACCTCGATCCTCGGCTTCTCGCTGCCGACCTTCTGGGTTGGGCTCGTGATGATCATGGTCTTCGCGGTGGAGCTCGGCATCCTGCCGTCGACCGGGCGCGGGGATGCGGCGACGTTCTTCTGGATCGAAAGCTCGATCTTCACGCTAGATGGGTTGAGCCATATCGCGCTGCCGGCGATCAACCTGGCGCTGCTGAACACGAGCCTGGTGATCCGGCTCACGCGGGCCGGCGTGCGCGAGGCCTGGGCGCAGGACTACATCAAATTCGCTCGGGCCAAAGGGTTGAGCGAGCGTCGGATCGTGGGCGTCCATCTGATGAAGAACATCCTGATCCCCGTGGTGACGGTGCTCGGGCTAGAATTTGGATCGCTGATCGCGTTCTCGGTGGTGACGGAGCGGATCTTCTCCTGGCCCGGCATGGGGAACCTGTTGATCGAGTCGATCCTGGTGCTCGACCGTCCCGTGATCGTGGCGTATCTCATGATGATCGTGCTGATCTTCGTGCTGATAAACCTGATCGTCGACATCCTCTACTCGATCCTCGACCCCCGCGTGCGCCTCAGCGAGCAGGGGAGTTGAGGATGGATGTGGCGCCGAGAATGTCGATTGGGGTGCTGGAGGCTGACATCGGCTTCTCGGGCCCCCCACCCCCCCCACCCCCCCCCCCCGCCGCGGGGGGCCCCCCGAGACGGGGCCCCCGCCCCGCCCCGTCGGAGCCGAGCCACATGGTGTAGC
>JBCDFC010000111.1:0-15220 GCA_039178805.1 Pseudomonadota bacterium
GGCTTGCTCGATGAAGGCGCGAAGGGCCGAGGTGTCTCGCGGCTCGGTCGATCCTGTTGCTGCCTCGTAGAGCGGGCCGAAGCGCTCACCCCGCTCTGCCCGTCGCTGTGCAAAGGCCACCGCCTGGTTCTCGGCCTGGCCGGTCGCGTCATCGATGGTGCGGCCGAGCCGACCAGCGGTCCCGGCATCGCGGGCATCCATCGCCGTGACGGCCTTCTGGCCCGCCGGCCCGGGCAGCCGGGCGAGCCCGCTGGCCTGCAGCCTGGTGTTGCGGCCGAGATCGGCGAGCATCGCGTCTTCGCCCATGGCATCGAGGCGCCCACCAGGATCGGGCAGTGTGGCGGCATCGTCCGTGAAAGAGCGGGTGAGCAGTCGAGCCGCGCCCTTGTCCATGCCGGTACGCGCGACCTCTGCCGAGGGATCGGTGAGCGCCCGACCGGCAACACCTCCGATGGCACGGCCTAGTGCAGGGGCCGCAGCACCGGTCCCAGCCCCGATGGCCAGGGGTTCCAGCTGAGCGGCGTTCGTCATGCGAGGGCCAAAGCCGCCCTCACCCTCGTTGAAGCCCTGCAGGCCAGCCATGCCGCCGCCGATGGCAGCGCCCACGGCCGCTTGTCGAGCGAGGCCAAGCCCACGCGCTGCCGTCATCCCAGCCCCGAACGGAATGAGAGAGGTGGCCGCACCGCCCGCCATCTTCCCGGTCGCGAAGGCGTCGGGATGCTGTTCTCGCGCCTGGTTGACGGCCTCGCGATCCTGCAGGCCCACCTCATCCGCCAGACCGATGGTCGCGCCTTGTCCGGCGCCAAGGTAGGTGGCTCGGGTCCGGCCGATCTCTTGCTGATCTTCAGGGGCGGCAGCGCGAAGGCGGCGCAGGGCCTCTTGCTCAGCCGGGCGAATGGTCCCGCGGCGTTCCAGCTCTTCGAACACGCGAAGGGCGTTCTGCCGCTGCTTGGCGTCGGCGAAGACGGTCATTGCCCACCTCCCATGATCATGCGGCGCAGCTCTTCATCAGAGACCGTGGACAAGTCCTCCGGCATCTCGATGACGGGCGGCGCGCCGAACCCAAACTCAGCCGCATTCGGATAGGCTGCCGCCTTCTCCATGATGGTCCGATACATGCCATCCAGACGCTCCAGATTGCGCAGCAGCTGCTCCTCGCTCTGCGACCGCGAGAGGTTGCCCAGCACCGCCTGCAGGTCCGCCAGTTCGCGCTCAGTGACGTTGCCGAGGGCACCGCCCGTGGGACTTGCCTCGCGCATGCTCTGCAGCTGATCGAAGCCGATGTTGGCCTTGATGGTCTGCGCCAATCCGTCGGCATCAGCAGCGGAGGAGCCGGGCACCCAGCCCGCCAGCATCCCGCCGATGCCGGTCACTGGATCGAACCAGCCCTGTCCCTCTACCAGCTCACGGAAGCGGCCGATGTCTTCGAGGACCACATTCGCCGCACGGCCCGTGTTCTCACTAGCGTTCGCACGCGCGTCCTGCTGTGCTTGAAGATCGCGATCCACAGAGCCGCCGGGGATGGGCTCAGCCCGATAAGCGCCCGTCTCTGGATCTTGGAACACCTGATAACCGCGCTCGATACTGCCGATCTGCGGGGCCTGCTGATTGGTGACCGTGACATTCGTGCCCGGCGACCAAGTTCCTGCCTGCCGCATCTGCATTTCCTGAGCACGGTTCGCCTGAGACTGCGCCATCTGCTCACGGCGAAGATCGATCTGCGCCTGCTGGTACGGGCTCATCGTCTCGGGCTGCTGCGGCATTAACTGCTGCGCCAGGATCATAGCCACCTGTCGCTGACCGTCGTTCACAAACGGATCGCTCGCAGCACCCATCAACTGCATCGCGATGGCCATGCGATTGTTGGGCTGCTGAGGCTCAGTCTGCCCCGCCACCTGCTGCTGGGGTACTGTCTGCTGCCCCTGCGGCGCACCCATCAGAGCCTCGACGATCCCCGCCGCCTCGCCGGCATACCGTTGCCGGTTCTCGTTGTGAGGGATGCCCGGCCGCCAGAACTTCTGCGAGCCGATCAGCGCCGCTTCTTCTGGCGTCCCCGCCCCCTGCATAGCCTGCAGCGCCGCGCTCTCAGAGCCCTGCAGCTCGTGATCGAGGAACGCCACCTGGGCATCGACAGAAGCCGGGTCCATGCCGCGCTCCTGGGCGAAGGCCTTGAACGCGTGGCGCCGCGGGCCATTCCACTGCGCCATCCCAAAGCTATTGCCGTTGTCCCCAACAGCACCTGTGTCAAAGGCGCTTTCCTGCTGGATGTTGCCCAGGATGCCGGCCGTCACGGTGGGGCTGTAGCCCTTTCCGAGAAGCGCCTGAGCTACCTGCGAGCGAACGTCATTGTCCTGGGGCGGCTCTGTGAATGACGGCAGAGGGCTGGCATCAATGGTCCGGCCGGTTCCGCTCCCTACCCCGGCAGGCTTGTTCTCTGGCGCCCCCGCCACCAGCGCCCGCGTGATCTCGTTCAGCCGCTCGGTCGCCGCATCTCGCCCTTCCTGCTCACGCTTGTCTGCCCGACGATCCAGCAACGCTGCGGCGATGTCCTGCCCTGCGCTGCGCAACCCATCGGACCAGTGCCCAGTCCGGTTCTGAGAAGAACCAGACCGAAGCTGATCCGCCATAGCCCGTTGTCGTTGGATTTGATCGTAAGTGACACCTGTATCGCCACCGAAAATAAAGCTCTGCATGCTCGCTGCCCAAAGTGAACTTATGTCAGATAGTAGTATAAATCAAAAACTCAGCATTGTCATCCATTGTACGGTACTTAATATATCAAATTTTGGACATCCTCAGGCATTTCGGTATATTTGTCAGCTTGTGGGTTGCGTCTCTGTTCGTGGGACTTGGGGCCATCAATCTGCCCAAAGCTCTTCACTCATATGCGAAGACCGATGCCAAGCGGCGACCGAACATTCCTGGCGAGTGACTTTCGAAGAAGAAATAACAAGCTCTTCCACCCATTCAGCCGATCTCAAACTGCAGGTGCTAGGCCCCCGCTCCCCTCGACAGGCCTTTGTGATCTTGGTGTAATGTTTCTGTCAAAATACAAGAGCCCATCAGGGCACCATGAGGCACCTGGGAGCAATTCGAGGGTCGGCACAGCTTAAGCAGAGCGGCACAACCCTGGGGCAGATCGACTACACGCTCTCAGTTCCTGACCCGGCTGGAAGCCGAGTTGCCCATGGTACACTCGTGGGGCCTCCTGCGCTGATTGCCCTATTGGAAGACGGAGCCTGCGCGCAGTTGCAGATCAATCAATCAGAGGAACTGGTCATCGTGATCGAGAGGCTAGCAGGCGCGGGCGATGCCGCCACGTTCATCGTGAGTGGGAAGCTGCCGCCCAGCCTCGAACTGCTCACGTCGGACAACGAGTAGGCTAAGCCCGCCAACATGTCCGCGTGAGCGGTCGCCCACCCCCTACGTGGTCTGGTGTGTCGCAGCCCCGATTGGTTGCATCGCCCCATGGGCGGCCGGCAGAAGCTCAGCCGGGATATCTGGAATGGTATTGCGCGCACCCCTGGTAAGTGCTGCACCGCTATCCTTCTCAGAAAGCCGCTGATCCTCTGCCCTCTTGGCGCGCACCAACCTATCGATGACAAGCTGAGCAATGCCGCGGAGCTGCTCCGCCGGAATGGTGGTCTCGTGACGGGCGAGTTGGATCTCCGACCGCTCAACAGCCGACACGGCGCAGGCACTGACCATCCGTCGAAAATCCGCCATGGCAATCCTCCGGGGCAAGGGCGTCATCTGAACCGTAGCTGACCGGGGTGGCCGCTGCGTTTGACCCGGATCAATCATGTCTTTGGCACGAATTCAGGCTGCCGTTTCGCGGCTTCGGACCGGCGACCGCCCACACCACAAGCTGTCATCAACGTCGACCACGGACTGACAATGCTCTAACGTTGATGCGAGAGCAGATAGGTCGTGACATTCGGGGCGATCCACTCACTGCCACGATGGAGCTATGATCTGAACACGGCCTGGAAACCTAGTGGTTGGCACGGGTCAGAATTCTTTTCCAGAAGGGGCAATGATGCTCGAATTTGATGAAGTTGTTGGCAACTCAGGCGATGACACCCTCAGTGCCGCTTTCTTTCAGATTGCGTTTGGACTGCAAGGGAACGACACGCTTACTAGCGGGACAGTTGATGGCTTCTCAGTCCTAGCTGGAGGTACCGGGGACGACTTCTACCGGGTTCGATTTGGTGAGAATGCCGCGCTCTACGACACGGCAGGCAATGATGCCGTCCGCTTAGAGGGCATAGCCTTCAGTAGCGATGACGCTTATGTTGCGCAAATTCAGGGTCGACACCTTGCGGTGGTGGACTTCTCCACTGGTACCACCGCCTATTGGCTTGATTTTCGAAACTCAACGATTAACAACATCATTCTCGATGACGTTACACTCTCGAAAGATTTCATCGCTCAGAGTGTTACTTCGCTACCTGGATACCTGGGTAACTTTGCGTGGGAGGAAATTGTCTCTGATGCAGCGGCTGTCATCAACAACCGCGTTTTCGACGCGACCTTTCCAACGATCATAAGTCGGGCTGCGGAGCTTGAGGCCCTGGCTTCCGGCTCAATAACGACGGAGGATGCCCGCTTCGTTGTCTATCTTTACGAGGCAGCTCTTAACCGAAACGGCGGCATCGATCTTGGAGGCATAAACTTTTGGATCGACCAGCGCGAGATGGGGCTGTCGGTGCGCGGACTGGCCGCTGAGCTGATCACGAGCCAGGAGTTCACCGACAACTTCGGTCCGGTAACGGTATTCAGCGACCAAGGCTTCATTGAGGTTCTGTATCGCAACGTGCTCAACCGCGAGGGGGAGAGCAATGGCGTTGATTTCTGGACTAATCGTCTCGGAGAAAGCGACTTTGATCGTCTGGATGCGGTGATTGCCTTCGCCGGCAGCGATGAAAACCGTGCGGCGTCCACGTTCGTCGAGACCCTCAACGAAGTGGATAGCGGCTTCTGGGCGTTCAGTTGAGCAGCGATGTCAGCCATCACTTCAGGGGCGATGCGTTCGCCGCGCTGCGCATCTCTCCTTACCGCTCTTTCGGATCGTCCGGTGCGCCCTGCAGTTTCTGCCGTGAAGTCAGTCTTCAAGTGGCCAAGTTGGCCGCTTGATCTCCGATCACCGCCATGGCTCTTGCCGTGAACCCGCTCCCACGCACATTTCCGCCGATACATGAACGTAGAAACCTCGGCCGGGGTCAGCTCCGACCGCATCAGGTTCTCATCGATCTCCGCTAGCTCAGCATCGGCCGTGATTTCGACCGCATCGTTTTCATCCCATTGGAGAGGCTGGGATCAGCGATGTATCCCGTCTTGCGAACACCAGAACGACCGCGGAGAAAGCCAAAACCGAGAGCGCCGACAATCAACAGTGAGAGCGTGTCTGGAAGCGGGATTGGTGCCAAATTCTCAGGTGTTGCAACAATCCATGCCTGTGTGTCGCCGAGCCCCGGATTGTCGATGCTGTTGAAGAAGGCAAGAAACGCGACTTGGCCGAGGTCGTTAAGAAAGCCGCCGCGAGAATTGACGACGAGGCCTGAGATCGTGCGAAAGTCCCCGGGCGCGATCTCGATTGTATCACCCCGTTGGGCAACAAGCCCTAGCTCACCTCCCATCTCAGCAAAAATCCCACACTCTTGGCTTCCCCCACATGCCGAGTTGTCACGAGGCGTTGCGTAGAATGCCACGTCGCCGCTCGCATTAATCGATGCATTGGAAAAGAAGCGAAGGGGGCCTTCGATCCCGGCGACGAAATCTCCAGGCAGCGCAACGGCCGATAGCTCTCCATCGACAGACTTGAGAATGCCATCCTGACCGCTGCTCAGCTGAATAGCGACGTCGCCAGCTCCATTCACTTCCGAAACCCTTGAGAAGAAGTCGAGCGGCTGAGCGCCGTCAACAGTCTGCCCCGGAGCGACCAAGACCGTAACCTCGCCATCCTGCTCTTTGAACACCGCGGCGCCTTGGTTGGCCCCGTTCTGGCCTAGAAGGCCCGCAAGAAAGAAAACCGAGCCGTCATCAGCAATGCTGACCTGTCCTACCGGGGGGCCTATGCGTGCGCCGCCGGCACTGGGGATCAGCTGCCCCTGCTCTGCGACTAAGCTGAAGCCCCCTGGCCCCTCTCGAAAGATCCCGCCACGGACAGATACCCCGTCGTCGAATAGGGCCTGAAATGCCACCTGCCCTGTTGCGTTGATCGCCCCAAAAATGTTGTTCGTGCTTGATGTGATTGTCGTGGGCTGGATCTCGACCCCATCAACCACATCGCCACCACGAACAAGCGTCTCCAGCGTCCCGTTCCGAAGTCGGAAAAGCCCGGCGTTCGCAGGGGTCGTTGCACCGGAGCCGCTCAGTGCGCTCAGAAACAGCACGTCACCGCCCTGATTGACAATCGGCTCTGTCGGCACGAGATCAATGGCGGCACCCGACACCCCTGGCACGGGGGCTCCCGCCTCGACAGGCGTCGAGAACTGTGCCCCATCAAAACTCAGAATGCGAAATCCAGCGGCCGATGGCGATATTGGCAGTAGCAGTGACGTCCCAACTGCCTGCAGCGAGTTATTGATGGTTGGCGCACCCGACGTCGCCCGGTACTCAAGTTCGCCCAGTTCGGGGGGCGCGTCGAACGTCTTGATGAGCGCGTCGAACGTGTAAGTTGCGGCTAACGCGCTTCCACTGCCGAAAGTCAGCAGGATCAGCGAGAGCGCCCCAGCCGAGCGTGCCAAAGTATGCATCTTCAAAACCTCCTAGACGAATGAGTTTGATTGAAAAGCTCAGCGTCACAACAGCCGTTCATCCGCCCTGGACCCGGCTTCCGCTGTCACGATGCGGGAGCACAGAGCGCTAACGCGCAAGGGCTAGAGCGTGATGATTGCCAAAATGTGGCAGGCCACGCGGGCCCTACGACACTTCGCTCTCGACGCCCTCGCGAGTAAGCCCGTACTCGGCCAGCATCTCATCGCTGCAGCTTGTAACAGCCTGGCGATGTGAGGCAGCTTACGAACGCTCCTCCCCATGGTCCCCGCGACGCACACTACCAATGCCGCGGCCCTTAAACTTACCAAGGTGGATCGTGCCACCCACGACCGTCTCACCCGTGATCGGATCGGGGCTCACGAGTTGGATGGCGGTGACAATTATTTTGCCGCGGTAAGAGCGTCGCTCGAGCCGCTCCAACCGCTTTTGCCTAGTGCTCATGCCGGTCTCTCCGCTCGGTCGATCATCACATGCAGATCGCGCTCTCGGTCATGGGTGTCGTAAAAGATGTGTCCAAATCTGGACGGATCTCCTATCCCCATGTCTCTGAACATTTTTCGATGTCACGGCGAACATGACCGTGCTGCTTGCCGCAGAGTTCGGCGATCACGTGCTGACCGCCATGGGTGTCTCGCTCCAGCTTCTCGATGCATCGCCTGGTCGTTGTCATGTTTGTCTTCCCCCTTCTCCCTCGCGCGCGTCCTGAGCGGAAGTTCTTCAATGGATCACGGCCCCGATGCCGGCGTGCTCGGCCAGTCGCAGGACCGCGATGAAGGGCAGCGCGTCATCAATGGCGTCCAGTGTGAATGTCCGTCCGGCGAGCATCTCGGCCTCGACCCAGAACGCCCTGACCTCACGGGCCTTCTGGTAGAGATCGGCCAAACCCTCCAGATCCCGGAGCGCGAGCGGCATGACATCTGCCGGGTGGATGCCCGTCCGGCGCGAGATGGCACCTATTGTCATGGCGAGTTCTGCGGTCATGCCCCCGACGATCATCGCCGATCCTCCAGCGCTTTGAGGCGCGCTTCGAAGTCAGTAGTTTCGAGCGTCTTCCGGTAGGTTTCGATCAGCGACGCCATCGTTGCCGCCTCGCCTGGCGTGATCTCTCCGGCAGCCGCCTGCGCCACCACTGACGCCATCGCTTCAGCGGCATCTGCTGCGGATTTCATCGGGGGCAGATCGACGGTGATTGGCGCGTCTTTGCGGGGCGGCATCAGCCGCTCGAAGCACAGGCGCAGGGCCGCGGTATCGCCGGCCAAGGCGCTATCAACCGCAGTCTGGGTGAGCGCCTCAGCTTGCCCCTCAAGCAACGCCTCCATGGCGCGCGTCGTGTGATGGCGCGCCCCCGGCGGGCGGCCTGCGGGGTTGCCGCTGACACCCTTCCTAAAGCGCCCCGCCTCATCTCGGCCTGTAGTTTCAGGTTTGCTGGTCATGCGCGCTCTCCGTCACCCGGTCGGCCTCTGACATCGTCTCTGCGGCCATCCTCGTCAGTTGGTTGACCGCTCTCCTGAACGCGACGGCCTCCTTGGTGCACCCGCCATGCTGCCAGGCGCCGTTACGCTCGCCGCAGGGGACACCGCCGCGGGCGCCGTCCATCCGACAGACTGACCAGCCACGGACGGCCGGTGCCCTACAGCGCTCGCCGGTGCGCTTTGATCGCGCCGTACAGCGAGGGGCCGCGTGCGCGCTTTGCATGGGGTTGAGGGGCTTCGTCATGTGCCCCCCGCCCCCTTCGTGGTCGTGACATTGCCAACCACGGCCTGGCCGCCGTCCTCAACGTTGACGTGCTGGACCATGATCTTCTGCTCACCGCCCGTCCGATAGCGCTTCAAGGCCTCGGTCTGAGCCGCGAAGGTCCGGGCCAGCTTGTTGAAAGCCCGTTCCGCGCTGTCCTGCTGCGGGATCGTATCGACGTGGTTGAGCCGACGGGCCATCGTCATCATTGCGAGATGCACCGCTGCCATTTGCGCTCCGAGCATGGCCTCGACCTGATCCCGCGGCTCTAGACCTCGCACCACCTCGAGCATGAAGGATGCGGTCTCTGTGTCGATCTCCTCGCCCTTCGTGCCGGCGTTCACCATCTGCTTGATGAGGGGGTAAGCAAACTCCGTAGAGCAGGTTCCCAGTGACCGAAGGAACTGCGCGCTCCCGAGCTGCGTGTCCTTCTCCGCCACCGCGATCTTCAGGACCCCATCGCTCGACTTCAACGTCACCTTTGGGCTTCGCTCAGCGTGCTCAATCAGGCGATCTAGATCGGATTGTTCCATCGCCGTCAGCTCCCGCTGGCTGCTTTTGCTCGTCTTCGGATGCGTCATCTCAATGCCTCATACTTGATCGTTGGTTTTGTTTGGATTTCGCCCTTCAACCTCCTGCGCCACCGGCAGATGTGCGGGGCACAGGTCGGACTTGGGCTGCCCATGGTCATGCGCTGCAGTCGTTAGCGTCCACCGCCTGTCCGCGGTTGTTGAGCGTCACACGACCGGCCGCCCGTAGCTCCGCCTCGGCTCTCCATGCCTGTGCCGCGCCCCAGCCGAGCGCCCTAGCAGCCGCGCCGTAGGTGGTCGGCCCTTGGCTGCGGATGAGGGACATCAGAACCTCAGCGTCTGACTGTTGGCTCGGTTCTTCGGTACTGTTGAGCAGCTCGGCGAGGGGCCGCCCGACCTCACCTGCGGCAGCCTGCTCCGCGTCGGCCTGGGTCATGCCCGCATCGTGTTCGAGGATGGCCGCGCGCTCTTCGAAGGCCTCCCGTACAACATCAGCGTTTCCAGCGAATTCAGCATTTCCAGCGAATTCGCCCTGAGAGGGGAGATCTGCTGGATTTGCTGAATTCGCTGAATACGCTGACGTTGGATGAGGGGTGTCAGCACGCGCTAGCTGCAGCCATTTGCTCATGTCCGCCCCCACACCGCCGGGTTCGCGATGAAGGAGGTCCGGGGCTTCGTTGCTGTCTGCTCCCGATGGCGCTCCACCCAGTTTGCGTCCTCTAGGACGGCAACAGCCTTCTCGACGTCCTTGGTGCTGCGGAGACCGCGACGCTTCCGAGCTGTGACATCTCGTGCCGAGAAGCTCTGCCAACGCTCGCCAACGATGATCTCGGCCAAGACGCGCGCCGCCCGTTCTGCTTCTGGGAGCGATGTGTCGGCATAGGCTCGCGCTGCCATCGGCAGCAGGTACTCGACCGTGAAGTGAGCCGCCCGACCGAAGTGGTTGGTCGTGACCTCCCTAGGGTAATCGTCCAGAGTGCTTTCGACCCAATCGAGGTGAGCCAGGACAAGGGCAATGCGCGCTGTCAGGCCTGGGACCTTACCCGCGAAGCTCAGGAGCAGCCCACTCCGGGATGCCTCTTCCGCCTGGAGATCGGTCTTGAGCGCCAACATCGCTGCCTGCGCGCCGTCCGTGAACGGCACGATCCACGGGCGGAAGGAGCCATCCTCGTTCTCGACAAGCTTGAGCCCCCGAAGCCGCTGTAGCGCGGTTAGCAGGAACGCCTCATCAGGCCCCTGTGATGGCCTCAGCGGACGCACCGGCTCCGGCCAGATCGGCATGAACCGGGCGCACATGCCGTCGTCATCCGCCTTCATCAGCAGCGAGTTGAGCTTGTCTGGTTGAATGCCGCCTAGAAGGCTGATCGAGAGCCGATCCGCCCGAGCGGGAGGACGTCCCACCCGGTGTTGCGAGTACGGACGGCCGCCATAGGCCTCCAACCAGAACGGCCCGTCCGATCCACCGCCAGCATAGCGCGTGAGGTTGCCCAGGAGCCCCGCAAGTTCATCACGAAGGTTCAGAAAGCCCTTCGGGTTATCGGCCATAAGGAGCACGAGCTTCTCGATGGTGCTCTCTTGAACGATAAGATCAGGGACAATCGGTGTCGGTCCTGGCCCCTCGGGACGAGGCGGAACCTCCCTCTTCTCGGCCACCGCCTCCTTCGCCTGCTTCTTCCATTCCAGATCAGCGATTTCAGCGATTTCAGCGTTTCCAGCGAATTCCCGGAGTTCGGCCTCCGCGTCGTCACGGATCTGCTTCTCGAGCTGCTGCAGGGGGCTGATCACCGCGTCTAGGGCCGGGCTCTTACTCGAACTTGGCAGGCCGATGTTCATGGCCCAGAGCACGCAGGGCTCCTTCCAGCCGGGCCAGACACCTGTCCAGCGCGCGTTGCCGATCATCGCGCTGGCCACCACCAGCAGCGCCGAGGCGACATAATCGGGCGGCGCACCCTTAGAGATCGCGGCGCGTTCGATCCATCTGGCCCAGCCTTCGCCGAACACATCCGCATCAGGGAACCTGGGAGGTGACGGACGCTCCGGGTCCAGAATGCTCATGTCCGGGGCCGGCCAGCCATCGGCGGCGCGGGCGCTCGCAAAGGCGTCATGCACATTCATGGGCGGCCTCCTGCGCGACGTCGTTCCAGTCCTTCTTCTCCCCAGGCGGCTGCATGATCCGCACCCGCCAGCCGAGCGCCGTTGCCCGGCGCGCAAGATCAGCGGCTGCCTTGAGGCCGGCGGGATCGCCGTCCGGCGCGATCACCAGTTCGGCAGGCTCGAGCGGCAGGATCAGAGCCGCCAAGCCGCTCGCGCTGAGAGCCGCCCAAACGCGAGTGCCCGAAAGCTCATCCACGAGCGATAGGCCGTTCTCGATACCCTCCGTCACGACCAGGGGGCCGCTGCCGACCGACAACCGGACAGCTCCGCCGCGGCAGGTGCCAAGCATCAGCTTGGCCTTCTCTAGGTCCGCCTTCCGGCCAGGCTCGGCGAGATAGGTGCGATGGACACCAACCAGCTGATCGCCGGCCGTCACGGCTGCCACCATCGCTGGCAGCTTGGATGCGACGGGGCCACACCAGCACTCAGGGTGGAACCTGAGCGTGTCGGGGACGGCGATCTTGATGGCGCGGTTCCTGAGGTACCTCTCGACCAAGGTGCCGGTCCCCGCCTGGCTCTCGTGCCAGCAGCGGGCTGCCTGCCGCCGCTTCTTCTCGGCCTCTAAGCGGTCGGCTGCTTCTCGCGCTGCAACCGCCGCAGGGTCCGGCTCGTGCACCCCGCCAAGGCCGCGGCCACGAAGGGCTTGGGCGATCTCGGTGAAGCTGCAACCGGCGTGGCAATAGGCGAGCAAACGACCGTCCGGCGCGTTCTTGAGCGAAAGCGCCGGGGTCTTCGTGTTGGCATGTGCTGGGCAAAAGGCGACGCCATATCGACCGTGCCATTTGCCGCCGAGGGCGATGGTGATCTCGCGAGCATCACCAGTCATCTGCGGCCTCCGCGGTTTCGATGTCCCAGACACGGCGGAAGATCGCATCGAGCCAGCGCTCCTGCTTCGGGCTCAGCCTCATGTTCGCGCCGCGCCATGTGTGCCTGGAGAGATCGCGAATGAAGTCGGCCTCCCGCGGGCGGAGCATCTCAAGCCGGCGCATCAACCACGTGACGACACCAGCGGCCGTCTCGGGCCTTCGCGGTTTGGGGACGGTGAACACAGGCTCTTGCAGGACGGGCCGTCGGATCAGCTCCGCAATCGCGTGCCAGTCCGTTCCGGCCTTCTGCAGCTGTCGCCCGATGGCCCGAGCGGTCGCGACAACCTCACCGTCGGCATCGCTGGCGAGGCGAGGGAAGAGTGCTGCCAGCTTGTCGCTGATGGGGGCTAAGGCGTTCATGCCGGCACCTCCCGCAGCTGCGCGAGAAGGGCGGCAACATCCTCAGCCGGGATGCCCATAGAGCGGCGCTGTAGGACGTCGGGGAGACGCGATGCGCTGAGAACGTAGGCAATTGCCACCCAGGGCCACCTGCCGCTGCCCGACCGCACCTGAACGATCAGCTGGACGTCAGAAGAACAGCGAACAACTCGATGGTTACCGCTCTCTGCGATAACGTTCGGGTTGTTGTCACTCGTTTCGTGGTGCGGACTACGGCTCTTTTTCTTGTGCTGTTTGGCGATCTGTTTATACTGACGGCCATCAAACTCGCTCGCTTTGATGAATGCCTTAACCCCGCCGGTCGCCATCCCGGCGGGGTTTCCCGTTGCGGCCATCAGGCGGCCTCGTCCGCCGTCTCGGTCGTGCGAACTCGGCGGGCCTCAAGCCAACGAAGCACGTCGGCCCCGCGGTAGACGACACGGGCGCCGGCCTTCACATAGGCTGGGCCGCGCCCCTCATGACGCCAACGCGCGCGGGTCTGCCTGGCGCCGATTACGTCTAGCTCAGGCGCATCGGCCGGGTACCAAGTATCAGGGTCTATAGGCATGCACTGCCTCCTCCACCAAAGCCCGGAAATCGAGCCAACTGGGGAAGAAGCTGGGGGAAGGCGGCGTAGATGTCGGCGGGAGGAACCCCGGGGGTTACTCCTCCCCCTCTGTCCGCCCCCCTGTGCGATTGAAGTGATAACGCGCGCCCTCTCCTGGGAGCAGCGAGATCACCTGTTCGGGGTAGAACGGAAGCATGTCTCGCGTAAACTCATCGGGATGCTCCAGCCAACCCCGAACGGTTGTACGATCAACCTTGAAAGCATCGCACACCGTCTTGATGAACGAGCGATCAGCGATCCGGCCCTGCCTCGCAAACTCGATATACTTGATCGCAATGCCTATTCCTCGGCGCTCGGCGGGCCATCGGTCCGGGCGCCCTCCGGCGGCGTTGGCATCCACGACCGCCTGCGGGAGCCGACCGGCTGCGAGGCTCTCCATGATCTTCGATGTGCGCCAGATTGCGCTCGCTGGATAGGGGGTTAACGGCTCACCTTCGTGCCGCGTCATCTGGCTGCGTGAGTACTCTTGGATCAGTCGCGCGGAGGCCTCGAACCACTCCCGCGCCAACGCCTGGCGCTGGTTCGGCCCAGCGCACTCCGCATTGCTTCTCGCTCGTTCGAAGGCGCGCTCTTCTTCGAGGAGAAAGCGCGTGTACCGGTGCTCGCGGCTCTCTTCAGCCACGGCGGCGCCCTTTACCGATCTCCGCAACCGCCGCCGGCTCGGCGCCACCCATCATCGCCGCCATGCCGGCGCCCATTCGCTCACGAAGCTCAGTAAGAGGCTCGCCAGCGTTTCTGATGTAGCGGTCAGCCATCGCCGTCGTCTTGTGCCCGACCATGTCGCGGAGAAGATGGGCACTAACTCCGAGGGCGGCCGCTTGCGTCATCACGGTGCGCCTCAAGTCATGCACCGTGGCGCCCGAAATCCCTGCGACGTCGCAGGCTTTCTCAAACACGCGGCGGATCGCGCGGTCGTCGAGTGGGGTGTTTGGATCGCGGCCGGGGACGACGCATTCACCAATGCGTGGCGCTTTGGAGAGCAATAGAAGCGCTGCGGTTGGAAGCGTATGTTTGCGGCGACCTGTCTTCGTTTTGGGCAGCACCAGAGCACCCGATTGCATGTCGACATCATCCCACCGCATGCTTCGGATCTCGCCTATTCGAAGTCCCGTGAGGGCGGCAAGCCTGATGGCGAGAACCCCACCCGGGTTCGCCTCAAGGTTCGCGAGCGCTTGGCCGAGGGCAGCCAACTCTTCTGCGCTAAGCGTGCGGTCGCGAGCCTCTTCTCGCGCTTTCTCAACGCCGCGGGCGGGGTTCGTTCCCTGTTCGCGCAGGCCCCAATCCTCGCACTTCCTGAAGAACTTCATCGTTAGCGCCCGAACGCGATTTGCCTGTATCGGTGGGATGGGTTCGCCCTTTGGGTTCTTGTTGCCGCGCTTTCTGGTGTCCTCCGGTGCTGACCGCAGCATCCGTTCAACGTCCGCCTGCACAACATCTCGGACACGCTTCTTGCCCAAGGCTGGTCGCAGATGGCGTTCGATCTGAAGGCTGTACTTCCTTGCTGTGCTCTCTGCCATCAAGCCGAGTTGGCGACGCCTTGGGACATACTCGGTCAGGAACCGGTCCAAAGCATTGCTAACAGTCGGCTCAGCCTCTCTTTGCCGTGTCTCAGCCAGAAGATCTCGCCCCCGACAAGCGGCCTCCTTCACCTCTATCGCGCGCCTGCGGGCTTCAGCGAGTGACATCTCCTTGGCTCGACCGATTGTAAGCCGCCTCTCCGCTCCGCCGACGCGGTAGTTCAGCACGAAGGACTTGGCCCCGCCGTGGGTGATCCGCAGGCCCAGGCCCCGGACATGATCGTCCCACTCGAAGCGGGTCTTTTCGCTGGCCTTGGCATCTCGGACCCGCTTTTCAGTCAGTCCCATGCATCGCCCCTCTCTGCAGCCAGATTGCTACGGTGTCAGCTCCATGTCAGTGTTGAGCCGGAAGCTGCACCAATCTATAGGAAGCTAGGGGGATGGTAACATGCTGAAAATATGATAGGAACCAAATCAGGAGAAAGCCAAAGGAATGATCAGGAAAGGGCGTGCCGGCGACTTCTAATCGCCAGGTTGGGGGTTCAAGTCCTCCCGGGCTCGCCAATGAAATCAGTGGCTTAGAGCGGCACTGGCCATCAGCCATATCGGGCCGCTTTCCAGTTGTCTTCCAGA
>JBCDFC010000112.1:0-15159 GCA_039178805.1 Pseudomonadota bacterium
CCGCTCTGCTTCGGTCAGACGGCCCTTCTCGGCTGCGATGTGTGGGAGCACAGCTACTACATCGACTTCCGCAACAAGCGGCCGGCCTATCTCGCCAACTTCCTCGACAAGCTGGTGAACTGGGAGAATGTGGCGGCCAGGCTCGAGGCCGCGGGCGGCTGAGCCTGCCGCTCCCCGAAGACGAGCGACCCGTGGTTGCTGGGCCCGACCTGGCAACCACGCACCGAAAGCCATGGATGCCCGGGTCAAGCCCGGGCATGACGCTGTTGAGGGATCGAGGGCGATCGGGCCCGGTTCAGAGCCTCTCGGCCAGCCTCTCGAGCGCGGCCTCCGGTTCTGCCGCAATCGCGATGTCGTCGATCATCGACTGGCTTGCGAAGCCGTTCTCGACGAAATGGCGGAGCAGCCCGAGGAAGGGTTGCCAATAGCCATTCGTGTCGAGAAGGGCCACGGGCTTTGCGGTGATGCCGAGCTGTCGCCAGGTGATCGCTTCGACCAGTTCATCGAGGGTGCCGGTACCGCCCGGTAGCGCGAGAACGGCGTCCGCATTCTCCAGCATCAGCTTCTTGCGCTCATGCATCGTCTCGGTGATGACGAGGGCGGAGATATCGCGTTTTGCGACTTCCATCTCCACGAGGCGTCTCGGGATGAAGCCCATTACTTCAGCGCCACCCTCCATTGCGGCGCGGGCGGCGAGGCCCATCAACCCGTGATCGCCGGCACCGTAGACAAGCCCCCAGCCACGTGCAGCGATCGCATTGCCGACGGCGGTCGCCGCCGCGGCATAGGCCGGATCGCTCCCTTGGCGAGAGCCGCAGTAAAGGCAGATCGTTGGGGAGGATGTCATGCTGCACGTCTCTCTGGCGCTGCAAAAAGCGCCTGCCCTCAGGGCATCAGGCGGCGTAGACTGTCCACGCCGTTAACTTCGTGCCATAACTGTCTGACAGGGGCCACGGCAAGCGGAAGGGAGAGGGGTTGCTGAGACGTGTCTTCACGCTGGCCGCGTTAAGCGGCGTGGGGCTGTTCATCGCGCTTTTCGCGACGGGCAGGCTCGACTTGGTGACTGATCTTGTCTGGCGTCCTGGCCCGAGCGATCCGCCCGTGATCGAAGAGATCGTGCTGACGCCTCCGCCTGGGGCGTCCGTGCCCGAGACGACGTCCGAGACGACGTCTGCAACCGCGCCCATCGAGGCCGCTGACGGGGTAAGTACCACGGCACCTGGTTCGGACGCTTCCGCGGCAGAGGCTGAGACCGCGACGGCTGCTCCGGAAGCCGAGGATGCGGCACCAGAGAATACGGTCGCGGCTGTCGATCCTGCGACCGAAGGGGCGCCCACCGACACGCAGACCGCGCAGACGCGCGGAGCGACGGGTGGTGGCGAGGCCGTCGAGGAGATCGCGGCTGCCGACGCTGCCGAGCAGCAGATTGCCGAAACGGTGATCGAGGCTGAGGCTGAGCCCGCTCCCGATGAGGAGACGACGGGTCTCGCACCCGCGGACAAGGCGAGCGCTGCCGACGCCCTGGGCGAGACGGGGTCCGAGCTCGAGAGCCCGGTCGCAGCCCTTGCGCCAAGCGAAACTGCTCCGACGCCAGCGCCTGGGGTCGGGCCGAGCGCACCGGCAGGGCCGCCGCAGTCCGGCGCGCCCGTGGAACCCGATCTGACTTCGGCGACCGAGGGGACGGGGATCGACAGCGCCATCGCCGACACATCGGCCGCCGGGCCGCCGCCGCGCTTCGACATCGTGCGGGTTGCGCCGGACGGCATGGCGGTGATCGCGGGGCAGGCGGCGCCGCGCACGCGGGTCGAATTGTTGGTCGATGGTGAGACCATGACCGCGGCCGAGACCGATGAGAGTGGCAATTTCGCGATCATCGCGGATCTTGGCAGCATCGAAGCGCCCCGTGCCTTGCAGCTTCGCGTGCCAGCCTTCGATGAGATTGAGGGTGGGACGACGTCGGCGATCCGGGTTGCGACCATCGCGCCGCCCACGGGGACGGACGCCACCCAGAACCTGATCACACCCGAAGTCGTGGCCTCGGCCGAGAGTGACGACGAAGCGCCCGAGGGTGCGCCCCGGCCCGATGCGCCGAACGCTCAGGCGGCGGCATTGAGCGCGCCCGTGGTGCTGTTGCCGTCGGTTGCGGCCGATACCGAGGCGGAGGCGCCGCCCGAGGGACCGAAGGCCGTGCGCGCGGGCACGGATGCCGTCTCGCTGGTCGCGCCGTCTGCGCCAACGGTTCCGCGGCTCCTCCTCGACACGGTGAGTTATACGGAGAACGGCAAGGGCATCGTGATCGGCCGTGCGCCGCCCGGCGCTCGCGTCCGCGCCTGGGTCAACAACCGCCCCGCGGCCGAGACACGGGCGGGCGATGGCGGCGGTTGGCAGATCGAGATCCCGCCAAGCCTCCTTCGCGCGGCGGAGGTCCTGCGCTTTGAGCATATCGAGGATGATGGCACCGTCGCCTATCGTCTCGAGACCGGGTTCGACTACGAGCCGGGCGGGGCGACCTTCGATGTGGAGGAGCGGACGATCACCGTCGAACGCGGCGACAGCTTGTGGCGGTTGGCAGAGAATATCTATGGTGTGGGCTGGCGTTACAGCGTGATCTTCGCCGCTAACGATAACCTCATTCGCGACCCGGATTTGATCTATCCTTCCCAGGAATTCGTGGTGCCGGAGCTTGTCGAGGGTGTTGCTCCCGACGGAACCCGCGCGCCTGAAGAGGCGCCGTTGCGCTAACCTGCACGACGTGCTGCAGATGGGTGGGCCGCTTGCGTCGGGCGGCCCGAGATGCACGTATCGCCTGCGGGTCACCGACCACTGAGCGCTGACCCCTAACCCCCGGGCGCTGCGGGCGGAAGGCATGGCATGGCCGCGACTGATCAGCGGGAACGCATCTTCGGCTCGCAGGATTTTGGGATCCTGGCGCGGGCGGCGCCCGATCTTTGGCCTGCGAACAGGCCGGATCTGCGCCTCCGCGTGGTCGCGGCGCTCACGCTGCTCGTCGCGGCGAAGGCGGCGAGCTTAACGACGCCGTTCTTCTACGGTTGGGCCGTGGATGGGCTGGTGCCGGAGGCCGATGCCGCCCTCGCTTGGGCGCCCCTCGCCTTGGTCGCCGCCTATGTGACTGTCCGCCTTCTCTCGACCGGGCTTCAGGAAGCGCGCGACATGGTCTTCGCGCGCGTCAGCCAGCACGCGCTCCGCGGCCTCGCTATCCGCACCTTTCGCCATATCCATGCGCTCAATCTCGACTACCACCTGTCGCGGCGCACGGGCGAGCTCAGCCGTGTGACGGAGCGCGGCATCAAGGCCATCGACTTCCTGCTGCGCTACCTCGTCTTCAGTATCGTGCCCCTCATCCTCGAGCTTCTGATCGTCGCGACGATCTTCTGGGTGCAGTTCGGCTTCTGGTATTTCGCGGCCCTCGTCTCAACGGTCGTCGCCTATGTGGTCTTCACGCTTCGCGTCACCGAATGGCGGCTGCGGATCAGGAAGCGGATGAACGATCAGGATCAGGACGCCCATCAGAAAGCGGTGGACAGCCTGCTGAACTACGAGACGGTGAAGTACTTCAACGCCGAGGAGCGGGAGACGGCGCGCTACGACACCGCGATGGCGGCCTATCAACAGGCGGCGGTAAAGACCTCGATCTCGCTCGGACTGCTGAATATCGGGCAGGCGGCGATCATCGGGGCGGGGCTCCTCACTGTGATGGGGCTCGCAGCGCACGAAGTGCAGTCTGGGGTCCTTTCGGTCGGCGATTTCGTGGCGGTGAATGCCTTCGTCATTCAGATCACCGTGCCGTTGAACCTCCTCGGCTGGGTCTATCGCGAGGTGCGGCAGAGCCTGCTAGACATGCGGGAGATGTACAAGCTCCTCGACACGGTACCTGCCCTTGTCGATGACGCGGACGCGAAGCTATTGGCAGTGGCGAAAGGGCGGGTGGCGTTTCGTGACGTGGCGTTCGGCTACGGCCCCGACCGGACGGTTCTGAAGGGTGTCGATTTCGAGGTGGCAGGCGGGGGCACGATCGCGATCGTCGGGCCGTCCGGGGCGGGCAAGAGCACGATCGGAAGGCTGCTCTTTCGCTTTTACGATCCCACACGCGGCCGGGTGGAGATCGACGGGCAGGACTTGCGGGGCATCACGCAGGCCTCGCTTAGGGCCGCAATCGGTGTGGTGCCGCAGGACACGGTGCTCTTCAACGACACCATCGCCTACAACATCGCCTATGGCTGCGACGGGGCCACGCGGGAGGATGTTGAGGAGGCTGCGCGCTCCGCCCGGATCCACGACTTCATCATGGAGCTGCCGCAGGGCTATGACACGCCGGTCGGTGAGCGGGGGCTGAAGCTCTCGGGCGGGGAGAAGCAGCGCGTGGCGATTGCGCGGACGATCCTCAAGAACCCGCCGGTTCTGCTGCTCGACGAGGCGACATCCGCGCTCGACACCGGGACCGAGCGTGCGATCCAGACGGAGCTGCGCCGTCTCGGGCGCGGGCGCACGGTGCTGATGATCGCGCATAGGCTGTCGACCGTGGTCGAGGCGGACGAGATCGTCGTGCTGGAGGCGGGCCGCGTGGCCGAGCGCGGGACCCATGAGACGCTGCTGGCGCTCGGCGGTCGCTATGCCGCGATGTGGGCGACGCAGGAGGCCGAGGCCGAGACGGTCGAAGCGTGACGCCGAGGTGGTCGTGCGACCGACGGCGAGGGATTTGGTGGGGCCGACAGGACGTACCCGTCAGCCCCGCCGTGGCGTTAGTTCACGGTCAGCGTGCCGCCGGTGCCGAGGCCGCCGCGCACGGTTTGCGCGCGATAGCTCCGCACCGACCGCACCATGCCGTTGAAGGCGTCGACGAAGGCCGCAACCGTCGCCTTGCCCTCGGGCGTGCGGCTGTAGCCGCCGAGCGCGCCGCCTGCCACGCCGCCAAAGGCGCCGAGCGCTGCGCCGAAGTTCGTGGCCGTCGACGAGCCCTCGGCAGCGGAGAGCTGCACGCCCGAACGGATGTCGAAGAGCGACAGGGTCACGACGCTGTCCGAAGTGCGGACGCTGCCGGCGATGGCGCCGACGGCAGGGCCGAGCAACGCGCCGGCCGCCGCGCCGAGCGCGCCCGAATCGGCGTTGTTGATTATGATCGCGGGCTCGAGGAAGTAGTCGGCCGCGACACGCTGGCCCCGCTGCTGGTTCGAGCCTGCGCGGAACTCACCCGAGTTGCGCTGCTTGTCGGTGATGCCCTGGATCTTCGACTCCAAACGCTCATTGCCGAGCGACGTGACGACGAAGCAGTTGGACTGCTGCGAGGCGAGGCGGATCAGCGGCTCGACCGAGGTCACCCCGGTCGTCCGCACCCAATACCCGTACCAGGCCCGGTCGCGCCCATCGTCGACGGCGAGCGTTCCCAGCGTCTCGGGGCACCGCTCGAGCCCGGGGTTCGCATCGACCGAGGTCGAACCGCCCGCAGCCCCCGAGATTGCCGTACCACCCGTGCCCTGCGTGACTTGCCCGCCCTGGCAAGCGGCCAGCACCCCCGCCAGCGCAAAGCCTGAGACGAGCTTCACATAACTACCCATATCGATCCCCTGATCCTTTCTTCCCGCGCAGAATCGCGCCACCCTGTTACCCTAGAGGAGCGGCCGCATGCCGCGACCGTATCGAATGCACGCTTCGGGGGAGTGTAAAATGCGTCACATGGTTTTCTCATGGCCACACCTTGCCGCGACCGGCATCCTCACCCTGGTGGTTGCAGGCTGCCAGACGACGAGCCAGCAGGGCAACATTGCGGTGACTACGAGGCCCGAAACAATCCGAATCTGCGATGAGACGGGCTGTTTCGATGCACCGCCGGACTATGCGAGCTATGATCCCTCGACAGCGGTGCCCGCGGACGACCCGAACGGGCTGCTGCCGATCCTGATCCCCGAAGCGGAGGCCGATCCGAGGGCGGCGCATGATCTTGCGATCCGGTACTGGCGGGGCGACGGGATCCGGCGCAATCCCTATCAGGGCATCCGCTGGATGCGGAGCGCGGCGGACCGGGGCGATGTGCGCGCGCAGGCGGCGCTCGGCAAGCTCTATCTTTCGGGCCTTGAGGAGACCGGGCCGGACTATGCTGAGGCCGTCAAATGGCTCGAACTCGCTGCGGGGGGCGGCGATAGGGAGAGCCGGCAGTTGCTGGCCGAGGCGCGCGAACTGCGGGATAACGACCCGGCCCGTATCGCTTGGCAGGAGCGCTACACCTACCCCTACTGGTATCGCACGCGGTACTACGGCTATCGGCGAAGCGGGCGGTATTTCTACTACTGAGCGTGGCCGCAGGCGCGCGTTGCGGGATCTAAGCTAAGCCATCGGAACATCCTGTGATCCCCCGCCCCAACCGGGGGATCGGGCGCCGGTCACATTCGGCAATTGCGCAAGGCTCGAGTGGCGAGGCTACTCGGCGGCGCGGAGCAGGGGGCGTGGCTCGCGGCCTTCGTCCCAGATCAGCTCGGCGCTTGCGCGCTTGGCAAGGGCGCGCCTGAGCCTGCGGTCGGCCAGGAACGGGTGATCGCGATGCGCTGGCCATACCGCCGCAATCGCCGCATGCCACACCCAGCGGAGCGAGAAGCCAAGCCCTGAGACGGCCCATTCCCGCGCTGCCAGGGCAGCGGGCGTCACGATCAGCGTCAATACCGTCGCGAAGCCGAGGCCCCAGACCACGGCCGTTGCGAGCTGTACCCACATCTTGGCGGAGGGCGCCCCGAAGGCGACGGTGCCGGCCACGAAATCCAGGCTGACGGCGAACATCATCGGGGTGAGGCCGATCATCGTCGTGATCGTGGTGAGCAGCACCGGGCGAATGCGATCCTCCGCCGTGCGCACGATAGCCTCGAGCGGCGGCATGCGCTTTCGAAACTCTTGGAACGTGTCGATCAGCACGATGTTGTTGTTCACGACGATCCCCGCGAGGGCGACGATGCCGAGACCGGTCATGATGATCGAGAAGGTCTGACCCATGACAAGGGCGCCGATGAGGACGCCTGCGACCGACATCACCACGGCCGAGAGCACGAGCACCGCGTTGTAGACCGAGTTGAACTGCGCGAGCAGCAGGATGAACATGAGCCCGAGGGCGCCTGCGAAGGCGACGGTCAGAAAGCCCTGGCTCTCCTCCTGCTCCTCACGGTCGCCGACGAAACGCGCCTCGACCCCCGGCGGTAGCGGCGCCTCGGCAAGCCATTCCTCGAGCTGGTTGAGCATCTCAACATCCGTCACGGCATCCGTGACGTTCGCGCGTACCAGGACGAAGCGCATGTCCTCCCGCCGCTGGATCTCGCTCAAGCGATTGACGGCCTTGCGCTCGACGAAGTTCGAGAGGGGCACTTGGCCCATCGCCGTCGGCACCTTGAGACTGTCGAGCGTAGAGAGCGTGCGCTGATCGGCTGGGAAGCGGGCGCGGATATCGAGCTCATCGTCGCTGTCATCGGCGCGGAGCGTGTCGAGCGTGGCACCGAGCGTCACGAACTGTACGAAGGGGCCGACGGTGGTGATATCGGCGCCGTAGCGCCCAGCGGTGGCGCGGTCGACGCTCACTTCCCACTGAATGCCGGGCAGGGGGGTGGTGTCGTCGATCTCCACCAAGCCCTCGGTCTCGGAGAACCTTTGCCGGGATATCGCCGCCGCCTCGAGCAGGCGGTCCCAGTCATAACTGCGCAGCTCAAGCTGCACGGGCTTGCCCTGCTCCGGGCCGTCTTCGATCTCGACCACCTCTGCGGTGAAGCCGGGGAGGTTCGCGACCGCTGCGCGCACATCGGCATAGATCTCGTCGGGCGGGCGGCGGGTGCGCCAGTTCTCAAGCTCGATCAGCACTTCGCCCACACTATCGGCCGGTTCGTCCTCGCCGACGCCCCCGCCACCGGTGCCGGCGAAGGCGAAGACGCTCTCCACGCCGTCGATTGCGCGCACCCGATCCTCGACGATCCGCGTCAGGCGGTCCTGCTCGGAAAGGCTGAGATTGCCGCGCGCACGGATGAAGACATTGGCGCGGTCGGCATCGAGATCCGTGAAGAACTGGGTCCCGTTGTTATGCGTGCCATAGTAGCTGAAGATGCCGAAGATCGCGCTGGCCGCGACGCCGATGGCGACGAGCGGTCCGATGGGATTTAGGACGATGAGCCCCACGGCGCGGCCGAAGAGGCTGCGGCGATAGGGCTTCGGCGGCTCGGGCAGGACGGGCTGCCGTTTCTCGAGCCCGAGCGCGCGGCCCGCCCGGCCGACGATCCCGCCAAGCACCGGCATGTAGAGAAGTGCGACGATGAGCGAGGCGGTCAGCACGAAGATGATCGTCACGGGGAGCTGCCCCATGAACTCACCCGCCAGCCCCGGCCAGAACAGCATCGGCAGAAAGGCGCAAAGCGTCGTGCCGGTCGAGGCGGCGATCGGCCAGAACATGCGCTTGGCAGCGAGCGTGTAGGCGCGCATCGGCCCTTCGCCGGCGGCGATCCGCTTGTCCGCGTTCTCGACCACCACGATCGCGCCATCGACGAGAATGCCGACCGCCAGGATCAGCCCGAACATCGTCATGTTGCTGACGGTCATGCCGAGGGCGGCCATGAGCGCGAAGGTCAGCAGGAACGAGCACGGGATCGCGATGCCGACCAGAAGCGCCGAGCGGAAGCCGAGCGTCGCCAGGATCACGATCATCACCAGAATACACGCCGTCAGCACCGCGCTTTCGAGCTGACTGACCATGTCTTTGACGTGCTTGCTGACATCAAGGGCGCTGTCGACATTCACCGCCGCGCGCATGGAGGGCGGCCAAGTCGCAAGTTCCTCGTCGACCGCGGCGCGCACGCTCTCAACCGTCGAGATGATGTTCTGGCCGAGGCGTTTCGAGACGCGGAGCGAGAACGCCGTCTCCCCGTTGAAGCGCGCCGTGCCGGTGGCATCCTCGAAAGTGCGGCGAACCTCTGCGATATCGGAGATGCGCACGATGCTGTCGCCGTTCGTCTTCACCGGCAGATCGTAGACGTCACGCGGATCCTCGAAGGCGCCCGGCACGCTGACCGAGAAGGCGCCGGTGCCCCCTTCGATTTGGCCGGCGGCGACCAGTCGGTTGTTGCGGGAGACGATGTCGTTGAGATCGCTCAGCCTGACATCGTAGCTCTCCATCTTGAGCGGATCGATCAGCACCTCGACCATCTCGTCGCGGGCACCCCGAAGGTCGGCCTCCAGCACTTCCGGCAAAGCTTCGATGCGGCGCTGCATCCGTTTCGCCGCGCGCAAGAGCGTGCGTTCAGGGACGGCGCCCGAGAGCGAGACGACGATGATGGGCAGCTCGCTCAGATTGACTTCGTTGATGCTCGGCTTCTCGGCGTCCTCCGGGAACTCGGCTTCGGCCTTGTCCACCTTGTTGCGGACATCCGCCAAGGTCGCCGATTTGTCCCAGCCGAAATGGAACTCGAGCAGGACACCGGCATAACCCTCCGCCGCGATCCCCGTCATTTCTTTCAGGCCGTCGAGCTCGCCAAGCTCATCTTCGAGCGGTTTGACCAAGAGACGCTCAGAGTCGGTCGCAGAGACGCCTTGGAGCGGGACGCTGACATAGAGGATCGGGATGTCGATGTTCGGATCGCCCTCTTTCGGGAGCGAGACATAGGCCATCGCGCCGAAGCCGAGCGAGATCATCACGAGGAGGACGACCATTCGGGCCCGAACGGCGAGCCAGTCGATAATGCCGGTCATCCGCGCTCTCCAAGCCCGACTGCCTCACCGAGGGGGCGGGGTGCGACTTCGCCGTTCTCGACCGCTTCGACCAAGCGGCCTTGGCGCACGAGTTCCTGGCCGACGACGATAACCGTCGCGCGCTCCGCAAGACCCGTGACCCAGACGCCATCTGGCGTATCGCGGATGACCCGCACGGGCACGAATGCCGCGCGCTCGCCCTCGACGATCCGAACGCCCAGATCGCCGTCGTCGTTGAGCGTGAGCGCGGATTGCGGCAGCCGATGCGCGTCGCCGCCATGGAGCACCACTTCGATCTCCGCCGTCATGCCGTCTCGCAGCCGGCCATCGGTGTTCTCCAGCAGCGCCTCGACGCGGTAAGTCCGCGTTTCGGGATCGGACATGCGGCCGACAAAGCGGATCTCGCCACGGCGAATGTCGCCGTTGATGAGCCGGACCTGCACGGCCTGTCCCGACTCCAGCCTATCGACATCCTGCTCGGAGACGAAGGCGCTGACCTTCACTTGGCTAAGATCGATCACGCTCGCGCAGGCCTCGCCGGGGGCGAGCCAGGCGCCAAGTTCGGCCGTGTCGCTCTCCAGCACGCCGGCGAAGGGCGCCACCATCTCCAGCCGCTCGATATCGATCTCGACGAGCCGAAGCGCTGCTTCCGCAGCCTGAAGCTCGGCCTCGCGCGTCTTGCGCGTGCTGTCGGCCGTGAAACCCTTCTCGGACAGGCTCCGCGCCGCCTCCGCATCCGCGCGCGCTTCGTCGAGCCGCGCCTCCGCTTCGGCGAGCTGCGCTGCGCGCGAGCCCATATCCAGCCGGCAGAGCACATCGCCCGCAGCGACCCGCGCGCCTGCGCGGAGAGGTTCGGAGATGATCAAGCCGGTCGTCTCCGCCCGCACCTCGACGCTCCGCAAGGCTTCGGTGCGACCGCGCAGCCGCGCCCGCTCGAGCGCGGGCTCAGCGACGGAACGGACCACGAGAACGGGCACTGGCCTGTCCTTGTCGGGGATCGGCGTCTCTGCAGGTGCTACGACGGGGACAAGGACGGGCGCGGAGGCGTCGGCCGTGTCCGAGGCGGCCATGGCCTGCCCCTCCGGCGCGGCGCGGATCGCCATCACAGCGGCCAGATCGCCCTCACGCAGACCAAACCACCAGGCAAGCCCGGCGATGACCGCAAGAGCGGAGAGGATCGATGTCAGGCGCATATCACCTTGTCTCATCAACGACGTGCCCAGGGAGCTAACGACTTTTTCCCAGGCTTCCGTCTGATGAGATAATAAGTCGCGGAGAGCGCGGACGGAAGACAGCCGCTGCGTCAAGCAGACATGACATTCCTGCCATGACCAAACGATCACGCTCTGCGGCGCGCCCTGCTTGTGCTGCATGGCTGGTTTGCGGCTTTATGCGGGTTGCCGCGCTTATGCTGCGGCAATTGGCGGGTGCGCCGGGTCCCTCCTCCAGCCCGCCCAGGAGACTGGAGAACACGCATGTCCACCCGATCCACGATCTCGAAAAAATCGGCCTTTGCCGCGGCCAATGGTGCCTCCGGGCGCAAGCGCATGACCGTGCCCGCCTTCACGGCGCGCAAGGGGGGCGAGCCCTTGGTCTGCCTCACGGCCTACACGGCGCATGTGGCGCGGCTTTGCGATGAGGAGTGCGATCTCCTGCTTGTGGGCGACAGCCTCGGCATGGTGATCCATGGCATGCCAAATACGCTGGGCGTCACGCTCGAGCATATGATCATGCACGGCCAAGCGGTGGTGCGCGGCGCCGAACGCTCGGTCATCGTCGTCGACATGCCCTTCGGCAGCTTCGAGGAGAGCCCCGAGATCGCCTTTCGCAACGCCAGTCGCGTGGTGAAGGAGACGGGCTGTCATGCCGTAAAGCTCGAAGGTGGGCGCGACATGGCCGAGACGATCCGCTACCTCGCGCGCCGCGGCATCCCCGTGATGGCGCATATCGGCCTCATGCCTCAGGCGATGAACACGGCAGGCGGCTTCAAGGCCGTGCGCGACGAGGCGCAGTTCGAGGCGGTGATCGAGGATGCGAAGGCGGTCGAGGCCGCCGGCGCCTTCTCCGTCGTCGTGGAGGGCGTCGCCGCGACGTTGGCGGCCAAAATCACGGAGGCCATCGGCATTCCCACCATCGGCATCGGCGCCTCCGCCGCCTGCGACGGTCAGATCCTCGTTTTCGAGGACATGGTCGGCCTTATGCCCCGCGTGCCCACCTTCGTGAAACGCTACGGCACGATGGAGGAGATGATGCGCGGCGCCATCGGCCAATACGCCGGCGAAGTCCGCGCCCGCAGCTTCCCAGGCGACGAACACACGTACAAAGCCAAAGCCTGATCGTTGAGAAACCATGCTCGGCTAACCCGGTTTTGATCGGCCAGGAGGATGCGAGGCCGTCAGAACCGGCCGTGCTGTGCGTTGAGACGTTGCGTGGGCGGCGCGAAGTGGTAGGACAGCGCGCAGCCTGAAGGCAGCGTAGGGCGGGCCCCATGAGCGAGACCGACAGTTTTATCCGCGAGGTTACCGAGGAGGTGCGGCAGGACCGCATGCTTCGGTACTGGAAGAAATACGGGCCCTTGATCATCGGCGGGATCGTGCTGATCGTTGCCATCGCGGCCGGCCTCGCCTGGTGGCAGCGCCTGGCCGAGGAGCAGGCGGCATCGAATGGCGGGCTGCTGCTGCAGGCGCAGGAAGCAGCGCCTGCGGATATCCAGACCATCACCGCGGGTGTCGAAGGTGGCGCCCAGGTGATCGCGCAGCTTCGCACGGCGCAGGCAACGGCCGCTGCGGGCGACCGGCAGGGTGCGGCCCAGCTTTACGATGCGATCGCCGAGGATCAGAGCCTCGCGCCCCGCTACCGCGATCTCGCACGGCTCGAGGCGGTGAGGCTCCGCGCGACGCTGGGCGAGCCGCTCGCCATGCTCCCGGTGCTCGACGAGCTTGCGATGCCAGGCGCACCGTTTCGGCCGCTCGCGCTCGAATTGCGGGCGGCCCTCAAGCTTAATGCCGGCGACGTTGCGGGCGCACGCGCCGATCTTGGCGCCGTCGTCGCCGATGCGACCGCCACCGGCGAGACGAGGGCCCGCGTCCAGGCACTGCTGCAGACCCTGCCGCCGATCGAAGATACCTCCGATGCGGTGGAAACTGAGGATGGCGAAACGGGAGGAGAGGGGCAGTGAGACCGGTCCTCCTGCTATCGGCGTTTCTTCTGCCAGTACTCTCCGCTTGCAGTCTCTTCGAGGATGAAGAGAAGCTCGAGGGAACGCGCATTCCTGTGCGCGGGGAGCGTAGCACCTCCCTCGGAACCGACGGCGCGGGCGGTGCCGGCGAGAACCCGGGCCTGAACTTTGAGCCTTCGGGCGCTGTCACGGCGCCGGCCGGCGGGGCGCCGCTGCCCGCACCCGCCTCGATCGACGACTGGACGCAGACGAACGCGGTGCCGAGCCACAATGCAGGCCATCTCTCCGGCCCTGCCTCGCTCGAACGGGTCTGGACCGCCGATGCGGGTGCCGGCAACAGCGACGCGGGCCGGATCACCAGCGCCCCGGTCGTTGCCGACGGCACGGTCTTCACCCTCGATGCCGAGGCCGAAGCCCGCGCCTTCGACGCGGATGACGGGCGCGAGATCTGGCGCCGGCCCTTGGCGCCCGAGGGTGAGGATGGCGAGGAGGGCTTCGGCGGCGGGCTCGCCTTCATGGGTGACCGTGTCTACGCCGCCACGGGCTTTGGCGAGATCCTGGCCCTTGACCCGGATTCGGGCGAGATCCTGTGGCGCCGCGCCCTTGGCGCGCCGTTCCGGGCAGCCCCGGCCGCCGATCAGGGCGTTGTCGTCGCGGTGACGCGGGATAACCGCGCCTTCGGGCTTTCCGGCGAGAACGGCGATGTCCTGTGGCGCGCACCGGCGGCTGTTGCAGGCGCAGGGCTCTTGGGCGGCGCGTCGCCTGCGATCGCTTCGGGGGCGGCTCTGCTGCCTTACTCCTCGGGTGAGCTTGTCGCCGTTCAGCTCAACAACGGCCGGCGGTTCTGGACGGCGGTGTTGACCGGTGGGCGGCGGGGCCTTGCGCGGTCCTCGATCTCGGATGTGACGGGCGATCCGGTGGTCGTCGGCCCGCTCGCCATCGCGGCCAATCAAGCCGGGCGGATCGTCGCCATCGAAGGACGGACGGGCAGGCGCGCCTGGACCCGCTCCTTCGGCGCGCTTGGACCGATCTGGGCGGCCGGCGACACGTTGTTCCTGGTCTCGGATGCGGCCGAACTCACCCGCCTCTCCGCCCGCAACGGAGCGACGATCTGGACTACGGCACTGCCCGCTTTCGAGGACCCCGAAGACCGCGAGGACCCCATCGGCTATTCCGGCCCCGTGCTGGTCGAGGGGCGTGTGCTGGTGACCTCGTCGCTCGGCGAGATCCTGGCCTTCGAGGGCGTCGGTGGCCAACCCGTCGCGACCACCGATCTTACCGGCGGCTCGATCACCGGCCCAGTGGTGGCCGACGACACCGTGTTCGTCCTGACCGACGAGGCGACGCTCGAAGCCTATCGCTGACGGCGCACTGATCGTCGGGTCGAACAGCCAGCCTCTGCGCGTGGAGGACAAGCCGATGCAGAACCTTCAAGTCATCCTCTCCTCCCGCCCTGTGGGCGTGCCGAGGCCCGAGCATTTCACGCTGCAGGAGGCGCCGATAGGCTCGCCCGGGGACGGCCAGGTGCTGGTGCGCCTCACCCATTGGTCAGTGGACCCGGCCATGCGCGGCTGGGCCAACGACGTGCCGAACTACTCCCCGCCCGTGCGCCTCGGCGACCCGATGCGCGCCTTCGCCGTGGGCGACGTCATCGCCTCGCGCCACCCGGACTACGCGGAGGGCGATGTGGTCGAGGGTCTGCTTGGCTGGCAGACCCATGCGCTGGTCGATGGGGCCAAGATCGCGCGCAAGGTGACCGAGACGGATCTGCCGCGGAGCTACGCCCTCGGCATCCTCGGCCTCAACGGCACCACCGCCTATTTCGGCCTCCTCGAAAGCTGCGGGGCCAAAGCGGGCGACACCGTCGTCGTCTCCACCGCCGCGGGCGCCGTCGGCTCGGCCGTGGGTCAGATCGCGAAGATCACCGGCTGCCGCACCGTCGGCATCGCCGGCGGGCCGGAGAAGACCAAGCAATGCCTCGAGGAGTTCGGCTACGACGCCGCCATCGACTATAAGGGCGAAGACGTGGCCGAGGCGCTGGCGACCCACTGCCCGAAAGGCGTCGACTGCTATTTCGACAACACCTGCGGGCCGATCTCGGACGCAGTGATGACCAAGCTCGCGACGGGTGCGCGCATCACGATCTGCGGCACGGCGGCGGTGACCGAATGGGACCCGGTGCCGATGGGCCCCCGCGTCCACCGCCAACTCCTCGTCGCCCGCGCCCGCATCCAGGGCTTCTTGGTGTTCGACTACAA
>JBCDFC010000113.1:0-15022 GCA_039178805.1 Pseudomonadota bacterium
CCGGCTCACCCGCGACCATGTCGAGACCCGGTTGCCGATGCTGCTCACCCGCGTTGTTGGCGGCGCGCAACCGCTGTCTCCGGACACAGCCATCGGCCATCTCGAGCCGGGCGACCGGTTTCTCCTATGCTCGCAGGGCCTGCACGCGTCCCTCGCCGATGAGGAGATCGCCGAGACTTTGGCGCAGGCTCCATCCCCATCGGCAGCAGCAGGCGCCTTGGCCCAGGACGCTCTCATAGCCGGTGCCGGTCACTCAGCCACAGCTCTCGTCGTCTTCGTCCGTGACGGCACACAGTCTTCCTCCCGCCCGTAGCCCCTCCTTCGTCCTGAAGCGCTTACCGAACTCCAAGAGGCACATCATGAAACCAGTTCTCGCAGCCATCGCGCTCGCCGTTTTGCTTGCTGGCTGCGTGCCGGCCTCGGGCCCCAGTGGCCGGTCCATCATCAAGGCCACGCGTGACGGCGACATCGTGCTTACGCGGCTCGACAGCGTCGACGTGGCACGCGCGAGCGCACAGCGATCCTCGGTTTCCGAGTTCGGCAGCAGGTTTCGCAGCGCACCGTTTCGCGCCGACGTGATCCGACCGGGTCAGACCGTCGCGGTGACAGTCTTCGACACCGGCGAACAGGGTCTCCTGTCGGTCACGGACAGCATGGCCTTGCCGCTTGGCGAGTATTTCGTCGCGCGCAATGGCACGGTTAGGCTGCCCTTCGCCGGGCGGGTCGAGATCGGCGGGCTGACCGTCCAGGAAGCACAAGTAATCCTCACGCGCCGCATGCGGGACATCGCGGTCGAACCATTCGTCAACGTCGCCATCGTGCGCGCCGATCGCGAGACCTTCGCCGTGCAGGGTGATGTGAACGATGCGGGCCTTTACCCGCTAACCGGGCGGGGTGAGCGCGTGTTGGATGCCGTCGCCGTCGCCGGGGGACCGCGTGCTGCACCGGGTGAGACCAAGATCACGCTGGTGCGGAACGGTCGTCGCGGCATGCAGCGGTTCAACGATCTCCTGGTCTCGCCGCGCGACAATGTCGCCCTGCGCCCCGGCGATACCCTCATCGTGAACCACGACCCGGCGAGCTTCATCGCCGAAGGTGCGGTGCGCAGCCCTGGAGAGTTCCGCTTTGCCGAGGGCGAGTTGAACTTGATGCAGGCGCTGGCCCGTGCCGGCGGGATCGCGGATGGTCAGGCCAATGCCGGGGCCGTCTTCGTGCTCCGCCGAACGACGCCGGAGGTCGTGGTCGAGGCCGCAGAAGAAGGTGCGACCTTGGCCGACCGCGTAGCCTCGGCCGAAGCCGGGATCGAAGAACGGGCCCCTGGCGCCTTGGCGCTTGGTGAGACGGTCCTGGGTGCCGCAGCGCCGGAGAGCGCCGGTACGATCGGGGCTGCTGTGGGCAGCGCGCCAAGTGCTGCTGCGGCTGCCGATGCGACCATCGCCGCCCTCAGCGGCCCACCCGAGGGCCGCGAGATTTTCCTCATCGACATGGACGAGGTCGAGAGCCGCTTCATCGCGAGCAACTTCGATATCGTTGATGGCGACATCGTCTATGTCGGCAACGCCCGCCTCGCGGACTTCGGCAAGCTCCTGCAGATCTTCGACCGCCCACCATCCCTCCCCGTACCCGACCCACGCCAATGAGCGGACGGGGCGCGCATAAGCACCAGCCGAGATGGGACGAACGCACTATCTCGCTTAGATCGCCCTCCGATCTAACGTGTTCACGGGAAGGACGTCATTGCCGGGCTTGATCCGGCAATCCAGCGCCACCGGCCGTGGACGCTCGGGTCAAGTCCGAGCATGATGTGAGTACGTCAGGTCGGAGGGCGCTCTCGTGGTCCGAACGGAACGGAGCAAACCCACCCACGTCATCCCCGCGCCTGACCCCGGGCTCTACGAAATTCAGTTTTTCAGAAGGTGTGAGGTTTCTGGATTGCCGGATTGGGTCCGGCAATGCCTCAAGTCCCGTGAGAGTGTCAGCGAGAAACGCGCGCTCGCTTCCCGCGACTGCGAGCGCCGGCGCTTCAGGGCGTGGCGGCCTTGCGCCATTTGCCTGGGGGCATGCCGACCTGTTTGGAGAAGGTCGAGGTCATGTGCGACTGGTTCGCGAAGCCTGCTGCGTAGGCGATGTCGGCCAGACTGTCTTTCGTGTGCTGCAGCAGCTCCTTCACCTTCGCCACACGGCGCTGGATCACGAACTGATGCGGGCTCTCGCCGGTTGCCGCCTTGAAGGAGCGGATGAAGCCGAAGGGCTCTCGATCCAGAAGTGCTGCCATGTCGGAGAGGTCGAAATTATTCTCCATCTCCGCCTCGACGAAGTCGACGAGCCGCTCGATCTCGGCCGGGCTGAGCGGTGTCGCCACACCGGTCGGCAACTCTTTGAAGACGACCAGCAGCTCGTACGCGATGCGAAGGGCGATGGATTCCGACAGCACGCGCCAACCGGCATCCGCATCGGCCATGGTATGGTAGCACTCCTCAACCAGCCGCTCGAGCGAGGGGCGCACGAAGGAGAGACGCGGCTGCAGGGAGTCGAGCCCGCCCAGGCGATGATCGGTCTCCGCGGCGCGCTCGATCAGTTCCGGATTGATCGCAAGCACCGTGTTCGTCGTCTGACCGTCGAAATCGAATGTCTGCGTGACGCCCGTCGGCATGAAAGTCAGGCTGCCCGGACGCACCTTCGCGTTCATCCGCTCGCCCGAGATATCGGCATGAAGCTTGCCCTGACTGCGCTTCGAGAGAATGAGCGCGCATTTCTTCGAGCGACCGATCTCCGACTCATGCGCCCCGATGGTGAAGCGCGTCCCGCAGATCTCGGTTCTCGGCCGCATCACGACGCTGTTGGGTTCGATCTTGCCGACGAGCTCCGAAACGTCCCGGTAGGTCAGCACCCGTTCCATCGATCGGATCGACGCGATGTCCTTACCAGTGTTCATGCCAACCTCCTGGAGCGAAAGTTCTCTAACGTGATGCCGACATGGCTTCGAAAGGCTGCGTCAAGACCGTCAACAGTTTTGAACCCGACATGCTGTGCCGCTTCCTGGCAAGTAGCGGGATCGTCCGATGAGGCCAGCATCTCTTGCGCTCGGCTCAACCGTCGCTCGGTCCGAAAGACATCGATTGTCGTGCCTGTTTCTTCTTGGAAGGCGCGGGCGAGCCTGGTGGGTTCCGTGCCGACGAACGCTGCCACATCGGCCAAACCAAAGTCGCAAGCCATGTTCGCATCGACATATTCGATCGCCTGCGAAAGCTGCAGTGTCGTAATATCCGCCACTTGATCGGTGTCCACAGGCAGCGCGCAGGCAAAATCGACCAGTCGGTTGGCGAGTTCGAACGAAAGCCGATCGGCCTCAAGCGCGCTCGATGGCTCTCGCCGATTTGAGAGTGTGTGAATCTTCAAAGCTGTCTCGGCGATCAAATCATGGCGGCGGCCCTGAAAGCCGAGCAGATCGGCGCGGGTCGGATCACCCTTGATCCGATCGGCAATCACGCTCTCCAGCACCGTGGGATTGAGGAGGACGTGCAGGACGGAGAACGTGCCCGCAAGGCTCAACTCCGCCGCATCCCCCGCGGGCATGAAGCAAAGCGCGCCTGGCTCCACAACACTGCGACGCGCCCCCACAAGCGAGCCGAAACGGATATCGGCGAGCGCACAGCCATCGATGCAGAGCGCTAAGAAGTGGCTGCCAAGTGGTGGGCTCGTGAAGGCATCATCGCCTTGCTCGACCACCATGGCCTGCAAACCCGACCAGTCAGACCCAATCGTCGACGATCCGATCCGCGACCGCGTTTCCTCGACCAGGAAAGCCGCGAAGGCACTGTCGCTCAACTGATCGGTTCGAGACCCTTCCGTCATGCTCCAAGCCTTGCTCCAAACGTCTTCGATGAGCAGACCATAGAGCATTCCCGCCCGGCCAAGATTTCGAATTCTTGCGTAGAGCCGCGATTTCAGAGTTCTGCGGCGAGCAGCATAAGGCCGCGATGATGCGAACGATGGGCGGCGATCCGCTCCGACAGGAGGTGGACCATGCATTGCTCGTCGATCTGCGTCGCAAGATCGATCGCGGCACCGATCGAGTGGCGGGCCTCGATCTGACCCTCGCTCAAGTTCTCGATCATACGTTCTAGCGTGGGGACATCCGCCGCGGTCGGTGGCGTTATCGCGACAACGGTGTCCGAATAGTCGAGGATTGCAGGGGCTCCGAGACCGAGAATCGATTGCGCGATCGGTTCCAGCGCCGCGTGAAGCTCATCCGCTTGGTCGCGAAAGCATGTCTGGGCCAAGATCGCCCCGCGCCCTTGTGCATTCCATTCATAGGACTTGGCGGTCCGTGCGATCCGGCACGTGTTGCCCAGAACATGGCACATCGCATCGCAGAGCGCTGTGTGGTCCATCATCAGCATGGGCAGTGTTGCGAGCCAGGCATTCCGCTCCTCCAAAGCTGCGACTGCTGTGCGTTGGAATCACTTCAACGACCCAAAATGCCTGGAGCGTCGCCGAAATGTCTTCTGTGCGCTTGCGCTTTTCCTTGGCCGCCAGGCCCGACAATGGGGATTGGTCGCCCGGATGAAGCCAGTGACCTGCCGCAGTTTTTTCTGAATGCTGCGTCGCTCACAGTGATTTCCGGAAAGTGGAATACGTTTCGAGTAAAGTAAAAAAGTCTTTCCCTGGCAGATGTTTGAAAGTCGGTCCGTGGTGCCACTGCCGCCAAGGCAACGACCATTTACTGAGATCAACGGCGCAAGTTTCGGAAATTAGAATTCGGATGGAAGAATCTTGCTCTGCCCTCCCGCAAATCGACGGTCATGGAAGTCCGCAACCAGGCATAAACCATGCACCGGCGTGATCACTCTTCATCGGATGGCCTCTACCGCGAGGCTTCGGGATATGTGCTCGTGGCGCGCCCACCAGGCGCTTGCCGCATCAACGTTCAGACCGAACGTCACTTTCTCGATGTGCACCTGGGCAAATCCGACGCGTCCTACGAAATCTCGGGGCTCGAGACGGCCGGAAATCGGGCGCCGCCTTCGACTTTCATCTTCCTGCCCGCTGGCGAAGCCTGGGAGATCGCCGCTTCCCGTTCGGGCTGGAGCGTTCAAGTCGCGTTCGATCCGGCGCTGATCGGGCCTGCCTTCGCCAACGGCCACGCGAAGAACGGCGCAGCGCAAAACGGTGCTGGGCGCGGTGAGCAGCATTTCACGCCGCAGTACCATGTCGAGGACGACGCCATGGTCACCTTAGCGCAGCAGCTCTCCGGTCTGTGGGTGGGTGAGATGCCGCGACCGACCGAGCGGCATGTGGATGCGGTCGCGATCCTGCTCATCCATCGGCTCGGCCTGCATCTGAACCATACCGCGTCCCCGCCGCCGCGCTCATCATCCGTTTCGCGGCGCATTCAGGATGTCCTCGATCACATTGAGCGTAACTTAATCGCAGCCCATACGCTCGAAGATCTGGCGGAGGTTGCCGGTGTGAGCACGTATCATTTCGCGCGCATGTTCCGGCAGGTGACCGGGCGTAGCCCACATCAGTATGTCGTCGAACGACGCGTGGCCTATGCGAAGCGCCGCCTAAGCAACTCCGACGATCCGATCGTGGAGATCGCCCATGAGTCAGGTTTCAGCTCCCAGAGCCACATGACCGACGTCTTCAGCAAGATGCTGGGCACGACACCGGGGAAGGTCCGGCGGAACGCACTCTGACGCCCTAGCCGCCTCCATGCGCGGACATCGATCCAACGCTATCGTGGCTCTTCAGATGCAATTGGTTGCACACGAATACTTCACGGATCTGAGATCAGCCGGCCGAACTATGGGCTTTTGAAGATCTCCGGATCGACGCCCGCAGTTCAACCAAGCTTCCACAACCACACGTTTGTTTGAAAACACTGTCTCCGCTGCAGAGACGGGCCTACTTTGATCAGCGTCATCGAGGATCCATGCTGAAGTCTTCAGAGATTGAGGCAGTTCTCGATGTTCAGTGTCGATGTAAAGGCTGCAGCGGCGCCACCGGTCGATGAACGCACCGGGCATGCACCGCAAAGCGTCGAGGCCGCTCAAAGTCCTGGCAAGCCTGGGCCGATGCAGCGTGCTTCGCGATGCAGGAGCAGAGCATGACGGGATCGATGATCGAAGGACTGCGTGGCGGTGCAGCATATCTCATGCTACCGACGGCGCAGGCAGCAATGACGCCACCTTTCTTGGAACCCTTTGCATCTTTGGGGACGGAAATGGGTCATTGCGATCGCGTCATCACCTTCTTCGATCTTACCGAGGACGAAGCGCGTCTCGTCCGGCTCGCAAGGCAGTCTTGGGCGTCGACGCAAACATCTTCGACAACGGCGCCTCAGGCGGCGCTCGAACGGAATGCCGACCCGCTTTGCACGACGGTCAATGCGCTCCTGACCATCTTCGATACCGACTGCGCGCTTAGGTCGGTGGCCCCTGCGCAGCAGACGGCATTGGACGCCGCGGAGGAGCGATTGCTCGACTGGCTCGCCGCCGGCGCCGCCATCTGCGGCCAAGCGACCGACGCTGGCGAAGCACGCTGCCGCGCCGTGTTGATCGAGGCGGGCGTTCACGTCCGCGGCACCGATCAAATCGTTGAGGAAGCGCGCGATGCCCTAGAAAAACGCGTTCACGAGGCTTATTGGAATGTCTTCGAAGCGCAACGGCGCGCAAGCGGTTCCCCGCTGGGCGACGCCACGATGAGACACCACGGCTCAATCGTACGCTTCGCGGGGCAGTCGGAGTTCGATGATACGTACAAACACGACGGCGAATGACGTACGCAGGGTGACTGTGGGCTGTTCCTATCCGGTTCTTTGACAGGGGAGATCGTCTTGAGCCTCTATTCAGATTATCTCGCAGAGATCGAAACGCGGAAAGAGCAAGGGCTCGACCCGAAGCCGATCGACTCCGGCGCGCTCACTGAAGAGATCATCGCGCAAATCGAAGAGAGAGAGAGCGCGCAACGCGACGCCGCTCTCAAGTTTTTCATTTACAACACGCTGCCTGGCACCACGAGTGCCGCAGGCGCGAAGGCGAAGTTCCTGAAGCGGATCGTGCTGGGCGATGCAGAGGTCCCCGAGATCACGCCCGACTTTGCGTTGGAGCTGCTGTCGCACATGAAAGGCGGCCCGTCGGTCGAGGTTCTCATCGATCTCGCCCTCGGCAGCGACAGTGACATCGCCGGGAAGGCCGCCAAGGTTCTAAAGACACAAGTCTTCCTTTACGACGCCGATACCGACCGGCTCGCTGCGGCCTATGCCGATGGCAGCGGGATCGCCGAGGACATTCTGCAGAGCTACGCCAAGGCTGAGTTCTTCACGAAGCTCCCCGACATCGAGGAGAAGATCGAGGTCGTCACTTACGTCGCCGCCGAAGGTGACGTATCGACCGATCTGCTGTCGCCCGGCAATCAGGCGCATTCCCGGTCGGATCGCCAGCTCCACGGCAAATGCATGATCTCGGAAGCCGCGCAGGTTGAGATCCAAGAGCTCCAGCGCAAGCATCCCGGAATGCGCGTGATGCTGGTGGCAGAGAGAGGCACGATGGGCGTCGGGTCCTCGCGGATGTCGGGTGTCAACAACGTGGCGCTCTGGACCGGTCGGCAGGCGAGTCCCTACGTACCCTTCGTGAACATCGCCCCGGTGGTCGGTGGCACGAACGGGATCTCGCCCATCTTCCTCACCACGGTTGGCGTGACTGGGGGGATTGGGATCGACCTCAAGAATTGGGTCAAGAAGCTTGGTGAGGACGGGAAACCAATCCTCGGCAACAACGGCGACCCGCTGCTTGAGCAGCGCTACTCGATCGAGACGGGCACCGTGCTTACGATCGATACCAAGGCGAAGAAGCTCTACGATGAGACGGGAGCGAAAGAACTCGTCGACGTTGCGTCCGCCTTCACGCCTCAGAAAGTCGAGTTCATCAAGGCCGGCGGCTCCTACGCGATCGTCTTCGGGAAGAAACTGCAAACCTTCGCGGCCGAGACACTCGGTGTCGAAGCGCCGGCCGTGTTCGCGCCTTCCAAGGAAGTTTCCCATGAGGGGCAGGGCCTGACGGCGGTGGAGAAGATCTTCAACCGCAATGCCGTCGGCGTTTCAAGCAGCGAGCCGCTCCATGCCGGGTCGGATGTCCGCGTGCGGGTGAACATCGTCGGCTCTCAGGACACGACTGGCCTGATGACGGCGCAGGAGCTTGAGGCGATGGCGGCCACGGTCATCTCGCCCAAGGTCGACGGCGCCTATCAATCGGGCTGCCACACCGCATCGGTCTGGGATCTGAAGGCGCAGGCGAACATTCCGAAGCTTATGAGCTTCATGAACAATTTCGGGCTGATCACGGCGCGCGACCCTAAGGGCGCCTATCACTCGATGACCGACGTCATCCATAAGGTGCTGAACGACATCACGGTCGATGACTGGGCCGTCATCATCGGCGGCGACAGCCACACGCGCATGTCCAAGGGCGTCGCCTTCGGCGCTGACTCAGGCACAGTCGCCCTCGCGCTCGCGACCGGCGAGGCCACGATGCCGATCCCTGAATCGGTCAAGGTCACCTTCAGTGGCAGCCTGAAGGAACACATGGACTTCCGTGACGTCGTCCACGCTACGCAGGCTCAGATGCTGGCCGAGTTCGGTGATAACGTCTTCCAAGGCCGCGTGATCGAGGTCCATATCGGGACGCTGATCGCTGACCAGGCCTTCACCTTCACCGACTGGTCGGCGGAGATGAAGGCTAAGGCGGCGATCTGCATCTCGACCGACGAGACGCTGATCGCGTCCCTGGAGATCGCCAAGGGGCGCATCCAGATCATGATCGACAAGGGCATGGAGAACGAGGCCCGGACGCTCCAGGGCCTGATCGCGATCGCCGATCGGCGTATCGCTGAGATCCGCTCCGGCGAGAAACCGGCACTCGCGCCCGATAACAACGCGAAGTACTTTGCTGAGTTCGTCGTCGACCTCGATCAGATCGTCGAACCGATGATCGCGGATCCGGACGTCAACAATATCGACGTGTCCAAGCGCTACACCCACGACACGATCCGGCCGATCTCCTACTACGGCGGGGAGAAGAAGGTCGATCTTGGCTTCGTGGGATCCTGCATGGTCCACAAAGGCGATCTCAAGATCGTCGCGCAGATGCTGCGGAACCTTGAAAAGGAAGGCGGCTCGATCAATTTCAGCGCGCCGCTCGTCGTCTCGGCGCCGACCTACAACATCATCGACGAGCTGAAGGAAGAGGGCGACTGGAGCATCCTCCAGCGCTATTCGGGCTTTGAGTTCGACGACAGCTCGCCCAAGGTCCACGCGCGCACCGAGTATGAGAACGTGCTCTATCTCGAGCGTCCGGGCTGCAATCTCTGCATGGGCAACCAAGAGAAGGCCGAGCGTGGCGATACGGTGCTCGCGACTTCCACCAGGCTCTTCAAGGGGCGATCCTGGGCCGGACGCCCAACATCGATGAGTACAAGGCGGCGGTGGAGGGTATTCCGCTGACGAAGTTCGCGCCGCCACTGCAGAAGCCGCTGGACCCGAAATCAGTCCACTACTGATCGGGACCGATCCCAGAGTGCCTCTCGATCCAACGTGTTCACGGGAACAGCATCATTGCCGGGCTTGACCTGGCAATCCAGCGCCACCGGCGGTGGATGCTTCAAGGCGCGGGGGTCGATCAGAAGATCACCCGCGCCCTGATACCGAAGCGACGCGGTGGCCCAGGGGCGCCGATTGGCAGTGCGGCTTCTTCCGGCTGTCCGAATGCGGTCGGTGGAAGCGGCAGGCTGCTGGCGCCGGACGGGAAGCCGCTGGTCGCATAGACCTCGTCGAAGATGTTCTCCCCGAAAAGCTCGACCGAGAACCTCTCACTTCGCAGGCCGATGCGGATATCCAAGGTATCGAAGCCGTCAAGCTCCGTCGGCTCAGCGGATAGCGACCCGATAAAGTCCGTGCGGAGGTTATAGTCCGCCCGAATGAACGCCCTCGCATCGCCGAAGAGCGGCTGGGGATACTCATAGTCGCCCGTCAGCGTGAGCGTGAACTTCGGCGCGTTCGGCAGATCCGTTCCCGAAAGGTCGACCGGATCCCCGCCAGAACCGAATGGCGGAAACTCGAAATCCGTGATCTCCGTGAAGTTCAGACCGGCCCGCGCTTGCAGCGAAAGACCATCGACCGGTGCTGCGGCAACATTCACCTCGCCACCGAAACTCGTCGCGCTGCCGGCATTGGTCAGAATGACGGTGGGCGGGATCAGCGTGTCTTCGAAGAGGATGGTTACCGGGGTCTGAAAATCGGTGATCTTCGTGAAGAAGGCGCTGGCGTTCACCGCGAGCCGCTCGTCGAACAGAACGCTGCGCAGACCAACTTCGACCGTGCGCGTCGTCTCGGAGTCGAACTCGAACGTCGAGAACGGTGTGTCTGCGATACCGCCCGGTCTGAACCCAGTGGAGAAGGCCACGAAAGTCGTGATCTCGTCCGTCCAGTCGTAGCTGACGGCCGCGCGAGGCGTGACAGAGTGGAAGGATGCGGAGTCTTCGACAGAGAACGCGCCGTCCAACAGGCCGAGATCCGCTGCGGGTCCTTCGGTTATCGTCGTATCGCTTGCGACGACGCGGTCAAATGCGTAGCGGAACCCTGCTGAAAACTCGACCTGTGATACCGGTCGCCAAGAGACATCGGAGTAGAGGCTGACATTGATGACGTCCTGACGGTCGTCGGTGTCGAGAAAGCCGAGTTCCGAAGGCGAGAGAGCGGCGATCGCCGGGCCAACGACCGCGATGTCCGCCGGCAAGCCCAAGGCCGCGGCCGCTGCGGCGAATGCCTCAGGATCGGTTATGGCGAGAATGCCGGCACCACCGGCGATAAGGGGTGAGGCGTTGGATCCGAAAGTGACGGTGTCGGACGTCGTGAACTCGTTATAGTTGATGCTGGTACCGGCGTTGAAAACGAACGTCCCTGGAACGTTCGGTATCTCGACAGGCGCACCGTCGAAGCGGAACTCTTGCGAGAAACTCAGCGTGTCGAGATCGACGCGTGTCTCGGTCAGATTTGCCGGCGTGCCATCGGCATCCTCGTTGAAGACAGTCTCCTGAACTCTGAACGCAGTGTTCGAGGTAAAGGCGCCCCTATCCGTGTCGTATCGCGCTTCAAACCGGGCAAGAAAGTCGTCGTTCGTGTCCTCGTCCAAGGGACTTGCGAAGTTTATGAAATCCCCGTCCTCCTCCAAGATCTCCAAGGTGACTTCGCGCGTGGCATCGAACTCACTCCGCGTGTAGGAGGCCTGGAAGTCGAACGTCAGGTCGTCGCTCGGCTGTGAGCGGAGGCTGAAGCGCCCGCCGATCAGTTCCTCGCCAAGCTCGTCGGTGACGTTCTCGTCGAAGAACTCGATGAACCCGTCGCTCGCACTCCCGAATGCCACGAAACGGGCCGAGAGCAGACCGTCCCCGAGGATCGGTGCGTTGAGGACGAGCGATCCGGAGCCGTCCGGGAAATCTGCGAAGGTGCCCTCGATCCTCGCTTCGAACGCGTCCGTGGGTTTCTTGGTCACCACATTGACGGCTCCCGCCGTGGTGCCGCGACTGAACGTGGTCGTTTGCGGGCCAAGGAAGACGTCCACACGCTCCACATCGACCAGATTGGGATTGATGCCGGTGCGAACGCTCGTCTGATTGAGCAGCACGCCGTCCACGAAGACCCCGGTGGTCGGCGCCGTACTGTTCACGTTCCCCACATCGCTTAGGCCCCGCACCGTCAGGTTGAAGCCCACAGGCGAGGTCTGGTTCGTGACGACGACATTGGCGATCGAGTCGAGCGCATCGGTGACATCGGAAATGTCGCTCTTCTCGATCTCCTCCTCGTCCAAGGTCTCGATCGTGCGCGTTTCTTCCAGCGGATCGAATGCGCCGCCGCTGCCAGAGGCACCGGGCAGGCCGCGTCCTCCGGGTGCTGTCACGACCAGCTCGTCGAGCTCGATCCTATCGTCCGCGGCGCGCGCTTGACCGGATCTGATGACGACGAAGCTGTCGTTCGGCAGCTGACGGATCGCCAAACCCGATCCCGCGACCATCGCTTCCAGCGCGTCCTGCGGCTGCATCGTGCCGAGCAGGTATCGGCTGGTCTTTCCCTGCACGAGGTTGCTGGAAGCTGAGACCTGCACACCCGACTGGCGGGAGAACTCACGAAGCGCATCGGGAAGCGGCTGCGTGGGAACGCGGAAATCGATCTGCTGCGCCTCGGCCAGAGGGCTTGCCGAGGCGAATGCGACAACGACCATCGCCGCTGCGGATGCGAGGCTGCCCAAGCTTCTAGAAACCATCTCTGCTCCCAGGTCGTGCCTGCGTCTTGGCCCTTTGGGAGACACCGAACGGCAATGCGCGATTTCCATTCCGCGCTGGCGATTTCACTCCGAAACCACCAATGCCAACCACGGCGTTGCGAAAAGGACACGGCCGCCATGTGCGGCCGCTGCGGATGACAAGGCGTCCATGGGATCATCCAGTCGGTAACGACCGGTTACCCGTTGATCGGCCAGGGCCCCGTCAGCGAAGAAGATCTGCCCTGTGAAGCGTCGGTCCAAGATGGCCGCTACGTCACGCAGCGAAAGGTCGTCAGCATCCAGCCAACCTTCCCGCCAAGCCGCCACCGAAGCGACGTCCGAAATGGCCGACACTTCGCCTGCCGACGCGTCGTTGCCACGCCAAACATCTCCAGCCGCCACCTGCATCGGTCCGCCCCCGTCAACGGCGATGGTCACGGCTCCTTCGAGAACGGCAACCGAAACGCGATCTTCGCCCGTCTCAACGGCGAATTGGGTTCCCGTCACGCGAACCGTGACGGCCTCGGCGACGACCTCCACAACCCGGTCTGAACCGGGCGTGACGTCGAAGAACGCCGCGCCATCCAGGATGCGGACGGTCGATGCATCGGCCCCGCGCTCGACATCGAGCGCCGTGCCCGCGTCTAGGTCGGCACTCACTCCCGGTGCAATTGCGACATCGGAAAGAACGCTCCGTCGCGCGATGAACTCCGCCTCAAGCTCGATCTTGATCGTCGGGTAAAGCAGCGCCCCAAGCGTCGCGAGCACGAGAAGGACGCCCAACCCGCCGCCCTTCCCACGCTTTGCCTTGGGCGTGAGCGCCGAACTCGCCGTCCAGATCCTCAGCGCCCGCTCCGCCGCCTCGCGCCGCGCGGCATCGTCGCCGGCCCAGGCGCGCAACCTCTCGATCTGCGAGGGCACGTCATCATCGGGAGCGGATAACAGGATCCGAGAGGCGTCCCGTATCAGTTCCTTCCTATCCCTTGGGTTCTTCACGGACATGCTCGCGCTTCTCTTCTGCGGTTCGAGCAGATCGATGCCGGTGCGCTATACGTTACTCGCAGGTCACGTCATCGTTCAGCACGTCGTCGAGCTCCAGCATCGCCTCCACGGCCAAATGATGCGCACGCGACGTGCTGATCCTCAGGATGTCCGCAATCCTCCGAAACGACATGCCCTCCGCACGCCGCAGCAGGAACGCATCGCGCTTCGCAGCCTTCATCCGAGACAGGGCGTCATCGATGCGGCGCGCATCTTCCTTGGCCACATAGATGCACTCGGCGCTTGGTGCCGACAACGCCGGCTCAGGCAGTTGGTGACGAAGGCGGGCCGTATTCCGGCGCCGGCGCTCCGTATCGATGGAGAGGCCTTTGGCAATCCAATAGAGCAACGGGATGTGCTGCCCCGCCCTTCCATCGTTGCGCTCAAGCTTGGAAAACCAACGGATGAACGCCTCATGCGTCACATCTTCGGCCATGGCACCACATCCGACAAAACCCTGAGACAGACGCTTCACCCGCCCAAAATGCGACCGGTAGGCTGCGTCGAAGCTGTCCTGATCGTCGGAGTGATCCGCCACGCGAGCGCCCTCTTGGCTAAGCTTTGCTGGCTGGCAGAATAACCCTTGGCTCTGGTCGGGATAGCAATCTTTAACCTATTGGAACAAGCCGACGGGCCGATGCTTATTGGCTGTGTCTGATTCAGCAACGCGATGCCGGGTCAACTTTTGGCGATAACTTCGAAAGGAGAAGGTTTCGGTTCCCATTCCAGGTGAAGCGCGCGACTGCGCGTCGTGCTGAGGAGGACGTTGCGCGAGGCGTCACGACATCGGCTCTCTATCGCACGAAATGCCCGGGATCTCTGCGAAGGCGTCGGCCACGTGGTCGAGCCACGCCCGTAACCTCCGCGATTGCCGGCGCGCAGGTCGATAGGCGGCGTTCACGCTCAACGATGGCGCGCGCCAGGTCGGCAGGACATCGATAAGTGTGCCCGCCTGAAGCTCCCGATCGATGAACCAGGCGGGGAGGACAGCATAGCCGATCCCCATCATCGCGGCCCTATACGCCGAGAAGATGTTGTTGGTCGTGATGACAGCCCGTGCGGCCAAGTCCACGCGGTCGCCGGCGCTGCTCGTCAGCGGGATCGACGCAGCCTCAAAGGGCTCGAGCGCTGCGCAAGGAAGCTCGGCAATGTCGTCCGGCTTGCTCGCCGTCAAGCCGTCGATCAGACTTGGTGCCGCGACGATCAAACGCTCGACCGTGCCAAGTTGCTTCACCACCAGGGTCTCGTCCGGCACGCGGCCGATCTTGATCCAAAGGTCGCAGCCGATCTCGGCAAAGCGGATCGGCGCATCGTCGAGCAGCCAAGTAAGCGTGATGCCGGGATGCATCTGCTGAAACCGCAGTGCCGCTTCAGCCAGGTGCAACTGCCCGAGTGCCACGGGCGCAACGATCTTGAGCCGCCCCTTCAGCACCCCGTTCTCGTCGCCGAACCGTTCGCTCAACGCATCCCAGCCATCGATCAAAGTGCGAGCCTCGGCTAGGCAAGCGATCCCAGCCTCTGTGAGCGCCAGCGAGTGCGTTGTCCGCCGCACCAGTTCCGTGCCGAGCCGCATCTCCAACTCCGCAAGATGCCGGCTCGCGGAAGCTTGGCTGAGACCGAGATCACGCCCGGCCGCACTGATCGACCCACGCTCCGCTATA
>JBCDFC010000114.1:0-15021 GCA_039178805.1 Pseudomonadota bacterium
CGCATGGCTCAACCGCTTGTAGTGGTTGTGCACGGCGACCGAGAGCACCCGCTTCGCCATCTCCTGCCCGATCACATAGTCATCGAGCACCTGGCAGATCTCGCGCGGCGTCGGCACGCCATCGGCGGATTTGACGAGATTGTTCTTCGTCTCCTCCCGGATGATGTCCATGCAAAGTTCGACGCATTCATCGCAGATGAACACCGTCGGGCCGGCGATAAGCTTCCGCACCTCGTGCTGGCTCTTGCCGCAAAAGGAACAGTAGAGCGTGTTCTTGCTGTCCGAGCCGCTGGACTTCGTCATCTTATTCTCCGTGCGACGCGGTCGCCGCCCTCTAACGGACCCCTATAACCCACCGAAGTTCGCAGGCAGTGAAGCATCCCGTCAACTCCCAAACGCGTGTGCATCGTTGCGCTGATGCCGCGCCTGTTTCCATTAGGGACCACTTGCCTCACCCCTCGAGCTCACCCTCGCGCTTCTCCACGATCTGGTCGATCAGGCCCCATTCCTTCGCCTCTTCCGCCCGCATGAAGCGGTCACGGTCGAGTGCGTTCTCAACGCTGTCATAGTCTTGGCCGGTATGATGGACGTAAATTTCGTTCAAACGACGCTTCAGCGCCAGCACTTCTTTCGCATGGATCTCGATATCCGAGGCCTGGCCCTGGAAGCCGCCCGAGGGCTGATGGACCATAATGCGGCTGTTGGGCAGGCTGAACCGCATCCCCGCTTCGCCCGCCGACAGAAGGAGCGAGCCCATCGAGGCCGCCTGGCCCACGCAAAGCGTCGAGACCGCCGGGCGAATATACTGCATCGTGTCGTAGATCGAGAGCCCCGAGGTCACCACGCCACCGGGGCTGTTGATGTACATCGAGATCTCTTTCTTCGGGTTCTCCGCTTCGAGGAACAGAAGCTGAGCCACCATCAGGGTCGAGACTGAGTCGTTGATCGGCCCCGAGACGAACATGATCCGCTCTTTCAGGAGCCTGCTGTAAATATCGTAGGACCGCTCTCCGCGGGAGGTTTGCTCAACCACCATCGGCACGAGCATGTTGGCATAGGTATCGATCGGGTCGCGCATCTGTTTCCGCCCATGAAAGCCTGCGACGGTTCCGGCCGCCGCGCCCCGCAGGATCGCCGTCCCGCCTCAACCCTGTCCTAATCCTCTCCCGATCCTCCTACAAGGACCGGGCAGCAAGATGGCAGCGAGACCCCTCACCGCGCCACAATCCGCTCCTCGGATCAGCGTTCCAATTCCGCGTAACCGATGGACCTTTCAACAACCCGAACAAGTGATCATCGACGCGAAAATCGTTGCAGTCCGCTGATCGAAAGCCGCCGCAACGGACCCGCATCGCGCGCAACGCCAAAGCCGCCCGAAGACGCCAGCGCCGAGCGGACGGAATGGTCCGACCGAAACGCCGTCTTCCGTCATTGCCGGGCGCGACCCGGCAAGCCATGATTTCTGAGGGCGCTTAAACCTCTCCGCCTCCGCGATCCCCGGATCGATTGGTTCGGCCGAGACACTCGACATCGTCATTGCCGGACTCGGTCCGGCAATCCAGTTTCCCGAATGCGACTAAGCTCACCCAGGTTTCTAGATCCCCGCGTCGAGCTCGGGGATGACGAGCGTGGGCGCGTTCCGTCTCAGTCGGACCGCTGCCCCGTCACGCCCATCGATCAAGCCCATCCATCAAGCGTCGTCGAGGTTCTCCAGCTCTTCCTGGAGAGCGTCCTTGGTGACGGAGACATCGGTCACAGCGGCGCGGTCCAGGATGAGGTCGATGACCTTGTCCTCGAAGACAGGCGCGCGGATCGACTCGAGCGCCCCACGGTTCTGCTTCACGAACTCGAAGAACTCGCGCTCCTGGCCCGGATAGCGGCGCGCCTCGGCCATGATGGCCTGACCCATCTCACCCTCTGAGATCTCGACCTTCTCGCGCTGTCCGACCTCGGCCAGCAACAACCCGAGCCGCACGCGGCGCTCGGCAAGCGTGGTGTGGTTCTCGGCAGGCTCGATATCCTCGGTACCCGGCGCCTCGGCCTCGGGGTTCTCTTCTTGCCACAGCTGACGCGCCACGCTCTTGGCTTCCTGCTCAACCAAGGTCGGCGGCAGCTCGAACGTGACCCGCTCGTCGAGCGCATCCAGCAGACGCCGCTTCAAAAGCGTCCGCGAAGCACCCGCGAACTCCTCGCCGACCCGCTCCCGGATCTGACCCTTCAGCTCGTCCAGCGTCTCCGCCCCGAACCGGCTCGCCAGCGCATCGTCGATCTCGGCATCCTTGGGCGAGCGCACTTCCTTCACCGTGACCTCGAAGACCGCATCCGCCCCGGCCAGATGCGCAGCGCCATACTCGTCCGGGAACTTCACGGCGACTTCCTTGGCCTCACCGGCCGAAGCGCCGACCAGTTGCTCCTCGAAACCCGGGATGAATTGGTTCGAGCCGATCACCAGCGGATAGTCCTCCGCCGCACCGCCCTCGAACGCCTCATCGGCGACCTTGCCCAGGAAGTCGATCACCACCTGATCGCCCTCCTCGGCCGCACCCTCCTTGGCCTCGAAATCCTGCGCCTGCTTGGCGAGCGTCGCGAGCGCCTCATCGACGGCGGCATCGTCCACCTCGACGACCTTCCGCTCCAGCGCGATCGCCGCGAAATCGACCTCCGGCACCTCCGGCAAGCAGTCGTACTTCACCTCGAGGGTGAGATCGTCGCCCTCGTTGAAGTCCTCGTTCGTGACCTTCACATCCGGCTGCCCTGCCGGCCGGTGCCCGGTCTCCTGCAAGTGGGAGCGTATGGCCTCGTCCACACTCTCCTGCAGCACCTCGCCCAGCACGCTCTTGCCGAACATCTTCTTCAAGAGCGGCATCGGCGCCTTGCCCTTGCGAAAGCCTTTCATCTGGAAATCGGCCCGCACGGTCTCGAGGCGCGCGTTCGTCTTCTCCTCGAGCGCGGCAGCAGCAACGGTAATCGCGTATTCCCGCCGCAGCCCGTCCGCCTTCGTTTCCGTCACCTGCATCGACCGTCCTCGTCTTCGAACCCAATCGGGCGCCGCGCCCCTAAGCGCTGTTTTCTGGTGCGGGCGGAGGGACTTGAACCCCCACGCCTTGCGGCACGAGAACCTAAATCTCGCGTGTCTACCAGTTCCACCACGCCCGCCCGGCGCAGGTCGCCCTGCGCGCGTTGTCGGGCCAGTAGAACAAATGCCGCCCCCCCACAACCCCAGGCGAGCCCGCGCGGGCGCAGGCTCGATAAAGGTCTCCGAAGACCACGGCACCCTGGGTCTTCGCACCTCGATGAGGCGCCCTCGAAGCGCCTTCAGCGGCTCAGAGACCTAGATCGCGGAAAACGGCGGGAAGCTGCTCCGGCAAGTCCTCCGCAATCAGCCCGGGCCCGAATTTGAGCGCACATTCCACATGGAGCCAGGCCGCCGTCTCAGCCGCTTCATGCGCCGCGAAACCCCGGGCCAGCAGCCCAGTGATGAACCCCGCCAACACGTCGCCCGAGCCCGCGGTCGCAAGCCAAGGCGCCGCCCGCTCATAGGCCGCCGAACTGATCGACGCCCGACCATCGGGCGAGGCAATGACCGTGTCCGCACCCTTCAGCAGCACGACACAGTGCGCCCGCGCCGCCGCCTCCCGCGCCGCATCGACCTTGGAATAGGCAGGCCCCCGCTCCACGGGCGCTGCCAACTTGGCCGCGATATCCGGGAAAAGCCGCCGAAACTCCCCCAGATGCGGCGTCAGCACACAGCCCTCATGCAGCATCGAAAACAACGCCTCAGGCGCCCCCTCAAACGAGGTCAACGCATCCGCGTCCAAAACCACGCCAACGTCGGTAGGGTGGGCGGTCCCCCGCCCACCATCGCCCAACCCCTTAACGTTGGCAGTCCTCCGCCCACCACCGGCCAACACAGCCGCCACCATCTCCCGACACCGCTCCCCAACCCCGAACCCGGGGCCGAGACAGACGGCCGAAACCTTCTCAAACCCCTCGAACGCCGCAAACCCGGCGGCCCCGTCCACAGCGCGCAGCATCACCGCATCCAACCGAGCGGCATTCTCAATCACCGCCGCCGGCGGACACCCCACTGTCACAAGCCCCGCCCCGACCCGAAGCGCCCCCCGCGCCGCCAACCGAGCCGCCCCTCCCCGGCCGACCCCGCCAGAGAGGACCAGTGCGTGGCCCCGGTCATACTTGTGAGGACCTCCGACCCGCTCGACGCGAGCCCCCTTGCAGAGAGAGGACAGACCGTAAGGCGGCAAATCCCCTCGCATCAGAAGCTCTTCAAGCTCGGATCTACCGCCGACCAGGGACACCGCCGCCGCTTCAGGCTTCGGGTGCTTCAGGCCGATATCAACGACCTCCAGTCGGCCACGCCGTCTCAAGCCGTCGGCGAGGAAGTGCCCGACCTTCGGGCGATGAAAAGTGATCGTCAAAGACGCCATCGATCCCAAGCTCATCGCCCGCCCGCTGTCGAGGCAAATGCTCGAGGGCCCGTCGATGGCGACGAGGCGTTCGCTCAAGTCCGGCTCGTGCTGCATGTAATTCAGAATGGCGAGCAGCTCACCGTCGATTGGCCGGTTCAGCCCTGCACCGAACAACGCATCCACGACGACATCGGCACCCGTGGCCTCGCGGTAGCTTTGCACGGTCATCGGATAGACTTGAGGAACCGCGGCCAACCAGCGCCGCGCCGCCTCTGCGGCGTCGGCATGACGGTCCTCCGGCTCACTCATCAAAAGAACGCTCACCCACCATCCACGACGCTTCAAAATCCGCGCGATGACGAGGCCGTCACCGCCATTGTTGCCCGGGCCGCATAGGATCGTGGCCTTTGGGCGGCGGCTGAATGGTCCGGACCGCAGTGCCGACACCCGCTCGGCACTCCAAGTCTCTATCAGATCGGCAGCCCCTACACCGGCGCGCTCCATCAGTTCGAGGCCGGTGACTTCGCCGGCCTCGATGGCGGCTTGCTCGATGGCGCGCATCTGGGCTGCGGTCAGAAGCTCGGTCATCGCGGACATCCTCGGTCGTCTGGTCGTCCTCGGCGGTCGCTCGGTCGCCCTCCGGCGCCCGTTAACGGTCGTCGCCGGTCGCCTTGGGGGAGGACGACCGCCCCCGCGTTCTCGTCCTCTGCCGTGACGCCTCCGGTCAATCGTGGATCGTCAGCCATCAGAGAATCTGCATAAAGATACGCCATTTGCATAATTTTTAGGCTCACCTGCCCACGTCAAACGATCTGCGGCCGGCCGTCGCAGCCGCCGCTACAACCGTTTCCAGCCCGATCCACGCTGCGTCACGCGTTGGCACGGCTCCTGCAAGCAGCCCCGTGCCGGCGCGGCCGAGAGCGCTGAAGCGATTGGGAGATGAGCAGTGAAGAAGGTTGAGGCGGTCATCAAGCCGTTCAAGCTGGACGAGGTCAAAGAAGCGCTACAAGAGATAGGAATTCAAGGGCTTAGCGTGCTCGAAGCCAAGGGTTTCGGTCGCCAAAAGGGCCATACCGAGCTTTATCGCGGGGCGGAATACGTCGTCGATTTTCTGCCTAAGGTGAAGATCGAACTCGTGGTCGCCGACGACCAGCTCGACGCCGTGCTCGAGGCAATCGTCGGCGCCGCCAAGACCGGCAAGATCGGCGACGGCAAGATCTTCGTGACACCCGTCGAAGCCGCCATCCGCATCCGCACCGGGGAAGAAGGCGCCGACGCGCTCTGATCGCCCCTACCGCAAACCGTGAACCAAATCAGACGCTTACCACCAACGAGGGAAACCTGACATGACCACAGCCGCCGATCTCGTGAAGCAGATCAAGGACGAGGAGATCGCCTATGTCGACCTCCGCTTCACCGACCCGCGGGGCAAGCTGCAGCACGTGACCGCGCTCTCGGACATCGTCGACGAGGATTGGTTCGGCGAGGGCTGGATGTTCGACGGCTCGTCGATCGCCGGCTGGAAGTCGATCGACAAGTCAGACATGAAACTGATGCCCGATCTCGACAGCGCCAAAGTCGATCCGTTCTACGCCGAAAAGACACTCACCATGTTTTGTACGGTCGTCGAGCCGGATACGGGCGAATTGTACGACCGCGATCCGCGCGGGACGGCGATTAAGGCCGAGCAGTACTTGAAGGATGCGGGCATCGGCGATGCCAGCTACTGGGGCCCTGAGGCTGAATTCTTCCTGTTCGACGATGTGCGCTTCAAAGTCGACATCAACGGCGTGGCCTACGAGGTGGACGCGCAGGATGGCTCCTGGAACTCCGCCACCGAATATGAGGCGGGCAATATGGGCCACCGCCCGGGCGTCAAAGGCGGCTACTTCCCCGTCGGCCCGGTCGACGCGGGTCAGGACATCCGGTCCGAGATGCTGAGCACCATGAAGCGCATGGGCATGAGCGTCGACAAGCACCACCACGAGGTCGCGTCCTGCCAGCACGAGCTTGGCCTTATCTTCGGCTCGTTGACCTATCAGGCTGATATGCTTCAGCTTTATAAGTATGTCATCCATAATGTGGCGCATGCTTATGGTAAGTCTGCGACCTTCATGCCGAAGCCGATCAAGGGCGACAACGGCACCGGCATGCATGTGAACCAGTCGATCTGGAAGGACGGCGCGCCGCTCTTTGCCGGCACGGGCTATGCGGATCTTTCGGACGAGGCGCTCTATTACATTGGCGGCATCCTCAAGCATGCTAAGGCGTTGAACGCCTTTACTAATCCGGCGACGAACTCCTACAAGCGCCTGATCCCGGGCTTCGAGGCGCCGGTGCTGCTGGCCTATTCCGCGCGCAACCGCTCGGCCTCGGTCCGCATCCCCTGGACCGAGAGCCCGAAGGCGAAGCGCATCGAGACGCGTTTCCCGGACCCGTCCTGCAACCCCTATCTCGCCTTCGCGGCGCTTCTGATGGCGGGCATCGACGGGATCCAGAACAAGATCCATCCGGGCGAAGCGGCGGACAAGGATCTCTACGACCTGCCGCCTGAAGAGCTCGCCGGCATCCCGACGGTCTGCGGCTCCCTCCGCGAGGCGATCGGCGCGCTCGAGGCCGACCACGAGTTCCTGCTCAAGGGCAACGTCTTCACGGCCGATCAAATCGAGGGCTACATGGATCTAAAGTGGGAGGAAGTGTACAACTACGAGCACACGCCTCACCCAGTCGAGTTCCAGATGTACTATAGCTGCTGATCGAGGCTGTAGAATTCGGAGGGGCGGCCGTGAGGTTGCCCTTCTTTTTTGCCGATCCGGCACCAGTGCATGGTCAGTACACTCGCTGGCGACTAAATCCGTCGGATCGAGCCCTGCAATGACGGCGCCATATGCCTCCGCAAAATCGTTAACCAAAGAACACGAAGCTCATTTTATTTCCGTCTAAGTCGCGGATATAGGCCCCGTAGAAATCGGGGCCGTAGAGCGGTCTCGGGCCGGGATCGCCCTCATTGGTTCCGCCTTTCGACAAAGCGATCTGGTGGACCGCATCGACTTCCGCTTTGCTCTCGCAAAGCAGTCCGACCATGTTGCCGTTGCCAGGTGTTGCTACCTCTCGGTCAAAGGGCGATGCGACCCAAACTCTTCCGCCGCCGCGGAGCTCGTAGCACACCGCATGCGGCATGTATTCGGCAACGACTTTCCCACCGATCGCGGGCAGCACTGCATCGAAGAAAACGCGAGCCTTCGGGACATCGTTGGAACCCAGCATGACGTAGTTGAGAGACATTTTCCGACCTCACAGGCTAACCGCAAGTCTTTGGCGTGAAATGATACTCTCCCTCCGCCCTCTCGCCCGACCGGATCCAGCGAACAGACGGCTTCGGAGGACCGCGTTCGTTAAGCACCATAACACGGAAAACATCGCTGACCGCGTTCAAGGCAGCCGCATCGCGACATCTCGGTATCGTCCGGCCTGTGAACCAGCGCTCCGCATTTCGGAAAGACAGCGCTCAAAGCAATAATTTTTCAACGAATGTGGATGCGGAGGCGTTTCTGCGCGTCTGACCTTATGACCTGCGTGGGAGGTGGGTCGGTGTTCAGATCACAAAGGGGTGGATCATGACTGTTTCTATCAGGGCCTGCAGGGCGTTGTTCGGCGCCGCGTTGCTTGCAGGAGTTGCTATGCCGGGTGCAGCGACGTCCTCAGAGGTGCTCGCTCAGCTTCCGCAAGGCGATCCGGCGCGCAAGCTCGCCGTGCTGCACTGGCAAGAGGTCCATCTCGAAGAAATGGTGGCGTCGGCCTGCTATGTGAGCGCAGGCGTCGAGGCCGATGCCAACCGCAACGCGGCCTATGTGGCGCGCGATGCTTTCGAGGCGACGCTGCCGGACATTATGGCGGAGGTCTCGAGCCTCGATGGCAAGAACCCGGCGGTACGGCGCATCAAGCGTGAGATCGCCGACAAGAAGGACCAATGGTACCGCTTCCGCATCTTCCTCGAGACGGGCCTCAAGGCGGAAACGCCTGCCCCTGATAAGCTTTCGCAGCTCGCGCTCCTCGAGGAAGCGCTCGTCGACGGTATCGAGGACGTCTACAAAGCCGTGCGTCGCAAAGCGGCGAAGCAGGGTACCATCGCGCTTGCCGACAGCGTTATCGAGAGCGCGGGCTTCAATCGCGTCTTCGCGGCGAACCGCCTCGTGAAGACGACCTGCCTGATCATGGCGGGCCGCGGCGATACGCTCGACCAGCAGAAGCTCTCAGGCTCCCTCGAGAAGATGGAGCGCCAGCTCGACATCGACGAAAGCTCCCTCATCACCAAGCCTGCGGTAAAGGAACTGATCCCCGCCTGGCGCGCCGTCATGCCCCGCCTGCGCACCGCACTCGAAAGCGGTCAGAAGGACGCAGAGTTGCTCGCCGAACTGAGGAGCCTGGCTGCTCAGTGGACCAACGCATCGGGCGTCCCGACGAACGGCCTGGAACAGTCATGATCTCTTGCTGACGCTCATGGGGCCGTCCGCGGACGGCCCCATCATCGACACCGCCGCGAAGAGAGCTTCTTGGGCAGCATGATCGCCGCCCGCCTTCCTCAAAAACCTCGACCATCCCCCGACGACCCATCCTCAACCCTTGCTCCAGCATGGGAGCGTGCCTATGCGATGGGCGTGCCGGGGAGGTTCGGATGACCGTCTTGATTGGGGTGCCCACGATGGGGGGCGTGGTTAAGGCGGAGTTTGCCGGGAGCCTCGCGACGATCATCGGTGAGATCGTCGAGGGCGGTCGACGCTTCCGCTATCTGACGATGGACAACTCAGTCCTGATCCAGACGCGCAACTACATGCTGAACGTCATGATGCAAGACGCTGATGTTACGCATCTTTTCTTTCTCGACAGCGATATGGCGATCCCGAGGGGCATCACCACGCGGCTGCTCGATGCAGACATGCCGATCGCCGGTGTCCTCTATACCCGGCGGAGCCTAGATCGCGCGCGGCTGGCCGAGGCGCTGCAAAGCGGGCTCTCGATGGAGCAGGCAGAGGCCGCGGCTTCGAGCTTTGCCGGCAATGTCTGGTCGGAAGACGGGCGGCTGAGGGTGCAGGACGGCTTCGTGCGCATCCGGCATCTCCCCTTCGGCTGTGCCTTGATCGCGCGGAGCGCTTGCGCGGCAATGATCGAAGCTGGGATCGCGAAGCCGATGAAGGGTGACTGGCTCCGCCGCTACGGCCTGCCGGAGCCGCATTGGGATTTCTTTCAGCAAGAGCTGAGCGAGATGGAGCTCGAATTCACCGAGGACTTCGCGTTCTGCAACAACTATCACCGCCTGCCCGATGCGCGCATCGTGGCGATCGCCGACGCGAAGGTCGGGCATGTGGGAAGCTATGCCTATGGTGGCACCTTCCTCGACCATCTGGAGGCGTCTCGCACCCTGGCAGCGCGCCGAGGCGGCGGCGCATGACCGTCGTGATCGCGACGCCCACGATGGGCAGCGCCCAGCCGCGTTTCTGCGTCTCGCTCGCCACCGCCATTGCCGAGATCGTGGGGAGCGGCCGGGGCTTCCGCTATGCGACGGTGGACAACTGCTATCTCTCGCTCGCGCGCAACTACCTGATGAACCTCTTTCTGCAGACCGAGGGGGCCAGTCATCTCCTGTTCATCGACAGCGATATGGGCGTGCCCGAGGGGGTCGTAGAGCGGCTTTTGGAGGCGCGGCTGCCACTGGCCGGGGCCCTTTATGCGCGTCGTAAGCTGGAGAAGGATCTGCTGCGTCGCGCGATCGCCGAGGGCGCCACGGCTGACGAAGCGCTGGCCGCTGCGAGCAATTTCGTGGGCGAGATCGCGGCACCAGGGGGCGCGGGCGGCGAGGTCCGCGTGGTGAAGGGCTTCGTGCCGGTGCGATATCTGGGCTTTGGCTGTGTCTTGATCGACCGGCGCGTGCCGGAGGAGATGATCCGGGCGGGCGTGGTCGGCCCGTCAGATCAGTCGGCCCTCGGGCGCATGGGCCTCGAGAAGCCGGTCTATGATTTCTTCACCGAGATCGTGCGCGAGGATGGGGAAAGGCTTGGCGAGGATTACTCCTTTTGCCATCGCTACGCGCAATTGCCCGAGGCGCGGATGGCGGCGCTGGTCGATGTGGCAGTCGGCCATGTCGGCAGCTTCTCCTATGGCGGGCGCTATCTCGACCACATCGCCGCACGACGGGCGATCCGGGACAGGGGCAAATCGCAGTAGCTCGGGCGCGGCTGCACCACCGCCACGCGTCCCTTGATTGCGATGACCGAAATCTCGGAAGGTCGCGGTGGGGTGGTCTGACGCTGCAACAGTGGAGTGCGATGGGATGGAGGAGGCGCCGGAGCGGGTTGGGCCATTGGTCGCGCCAAGCGCCGAAGAGATCCTCGCCCTCGCTGAGGAAGCACGCGCTGCCCTCCCCGACCCCATCCGCGCAGCATCCGCATCCGTCGTGCTGCGCGTGGCGGAGCTTGCGCCGGACGAGATCCTCGCGTCCGTCGGCGCTGAAGACCCATTCGACATCACAGGTCTCTACGAAGGCACGCCGCTCACCGAGCGAGGCGATGTGGCCGACAGCGGGGAAATGCCGCCCGCGGTCTGGCTCTACCGCCGGGCGATCCTCGATGAATGGGCGGCGCGACCGGGTCTCGCGCTCGGCACGCTCGTCGCGCATGTGCTGGTGCATGAGTTCGCCCATCATTTCGGATGGAGCGACGAGGAGATCGCAGCCATCGACCCGTGGTGGGATTGGCAGGACAGCGTGGACGCGGACAGCGCGCCATGCAGGGCAAAGGGAGCCTCGTGACCGGGATGATCGTACCAGGGCCGCTCAACGCACTGACCGACGTCGCCGGCATCGCCGTCGGCCATGCGGAGCACAGCACGAGACCGACGGGGACGACCGTCGTGCTCTGCGCGGAGCCCATGATCGCCGCGGCCGAGATCGGTGGCGGGGCGCCCGGCACCCGAGCGGTCTCGATCCTGGATCAAGGGCGCGTGGCGAGCCATGTCGACGCCATCGCGCTCTCGGGTGGGTCCGCCTTCGGGCTCGACGCGGCGGGCGGTGCGATGGACAGGCTGCGCCAGGCTCGGCGTGGCTTCGCGATGGGAAGGGCGCGGGTGCCGATCGTGCCGGGCGCGATCATCTTCGATCTGATGACGGGCATGTCGGCCGATGCGCCGACGGATTGGGATACGCCGCCTTGGTTCCGGTTGGGGCATGAGGCGGCAGATGCGGCGCTTAGCGCGCTGTCGGCGGGTGCCGCGCCGATCGCCATGGGCAATGCGGGTGCCGGAATGGGGGCGCGGGCCGGGGGGATCAAGGGCGGTCTCGGCACGTCCTCCTTGGTCCATGAGGCAGGCGGGCGCCGCGTGAGCGTCGCAGCACTGACGGTCGCCAATCCAGTAGGACGCGTGGTGGTGCCGGGGAGCCGCGCCTTCTGGGCCGCACCCTATGAGCGGGGCGAGGAGTTCGGCGGCGTGCCCTGGCCAGGCCTGCCGCTCTTACCGGAGGACTTGGACTTTCCCTTCGAGGCGTTCTCGGTCGGCACCAACACGACGCTCGCGGTCGTCGCCACCGATCTCGCTTTGGACCAGTCGCAATGCGCTCGGGTCGCCGCGATGGCACGAGACGGATTTGCGCGGGCGATCCGTCCGGTGCACTCGCCCCTCGACGGGGACAGCATCTTCGTGATGGCGACGGGGCGAGTACCGGTCCGCGATCCGGTCGCCGATACGGGGCGCGCGGGCATGATGGCCGCGGACTGCGTCGCGCGATCCATCGCACGGGGCGTCCATGCAGCTGCCGCACTGCCCGGCCTGCCCGCGTGGCGCGACCTCGGCGAGGATGGCCTGCCCGGGAGCTGACGCTCTACTCCCGCTCGATGAGCGTCACGCCGAGCGGCGCGCCGGTCGCCTCGTCGAAGCTGCGGACGCGTTCGGCCCCCTCCTGGTCGGTGGTGGTGAGGAGAAGCGTCCCAGCACCCCGTCCCATCGCCGTGATCGTCTCGCCATGCGGCAAGGACAGCGCCTCGGCCGTCACAGGGGACGGACCGGCCGCCGGCTGAAACAAAACGAGCCGGATGACAAGGACGGAGACGATCGCTACGACGCCCAGGATGGAGACAACGGTCAGCGCAGTCACGAGCCGCCGCAACCGGCGGAGCGGCGGCGGTTCCGGAAGGTCGTCTTCGTCGTCCATGCTCATCCTTCCCCCCACGGACCGCGCCTATGGCCGCTGATCAGACATCGCGGGGCGAAGACTGGGAGGACGAGGAGGTCTCGTCCGACGACCCCGCCGCCCCGTTGCCTTCTTACGTGGAATTCACGGTGACGGAAGCGCTGGCGGGAGAGCGGCTCGACAAGGCGCTGGCCCAGCTCGCAGCGGCGGATGCCGCGGCAGAGGGGGCGGCGGGGCTTGGGCACGCAGCCCCCGCGCTCAGCCGGTCGCGCATTGCTCAGGCGCTGTCGGAGGGGCGCGTGATCGATCCCTCGGGCAAGCCAGCACCTCCCCGCGGGGCCAAAGCGGAGGACGGCGCATGCTGGCGCATCACCCTGCCCCCGCCCGTCGCCGCGCGGCCGGAAGCGGAGGCGATCCCGCTCACCATCCTGCATGAGGATCCGCATCTCCTCGTCGTCGACAAGCCGGTCGGCATGGTCGTGCATCCGGCGCCCGGTGCTGAGCGTGGGACGCTCGTCAACGCGCTCCTGCACCACTGCGGCGAGAGCCTCGCTGGGATCGGCGGGGAGCGCCGCCCCGGCATCGTGCACCGGATCGACAAGGAGACCTCAGGGCTATTGGTCGTCGCAAAGTCGGAGGCCGCGCTTACGGGGCTCGGGGCCCTTTTCGCGGCCCATGATATCGAGCGGCTCTATCGGGCGGTCCTGTGGGGGGCGCCCGATCCGGGCGATCCACGGGTGATGGGGCTGCCCGCGGTGACGCGCGGAGAGCTGCTGGGGTCAGGGGCGCTTCGCGTCGCGGCCCCGATTGCGCGCCATCCGACGGATCGCAAACGGATGGCCGTAGGGGCGCGCGGACGGCACGCGGTGACAGAGTTCGCGACGATCGAGCGTTACGGCCCCAGTGCGAGCCCCTGGGCATCGCTCGTCGAGTGCCGGCTCGAGACCGGTCGCACGCATCAGATCCGCGTGCATGCAAGCCATATCGGCCATCCGCTGGTCGGCGACGCGACCTATGGCGCCGGCCGCCGCCGGGCCCCGCGCGAGGCCGGGAGCGCTGGCGAAGCGCTTGGCCAGTTCCCGCGCCAGGCCCTCCATGCGGCCAGGCTCGGCTTCAAGCACCCGATCACCGGAGAGGCCCTAAGCTTCGAGAGCGCCCTGCCCCAGGATCTGGAAAGACTGATTACCGAACTCCGAAGATCCTGACTGACGCGGAAGTACGCATGCCACGCCTCACGAAACCGCAACGGCAAGGTGTCGTTAATACGTTACCCCCACTGTCTTAACGGCAAGGGCACCTATATGGGTGTCAACGAGAATACACACTGAGGAGGCAGCGGGCGATGAGCACCTATGCCAATCTGCCGGCACCGTCGCCGGAACAGGGCATGAGCCGATACCTGTCCGAGATCCGGAAGTTCCCGATGCTGGACCCGGATGAGGAGTTCATGCTGGCCAAGGCCTGGGTCGATCATGGCGACCGGGAATCGGCGCATAAGCTGGTGACGTCCCATCTCCGCCTCGCAGCGAAGATCGCCATGGGCTATCGCGGCTATGGCCTGCCGACGGCCGAGGTGATCTCGGAGGCGAATGTGGGCCTCATGCAGGCCGTCAAGCGCTTCGATCCCGACAAGGGTTTCCGCCTTGCCACCTATGCGATGTGGTGGATTCGCGCCTCGATCCAGGAATACATCCTGCGGTCGTGGTCGATGGTGAAGCTCGGCACGACGGCGGCGCAGAAGAAGCTCTTCTTCAACCTGCGTAAGGCGACGGGGAAAATCGGCGCGCTCGAGGAGGGGGATCTTCGCCCCGAACACGTGCAGAAGATCGCGCATGACCTCGGCGTGAACGAGAACGAAGTGATCTCGATGAACCGCCGCCTCTCGGGCGGTGGCGACAGCTCGCTCAACACGCCGTTGAAGGGCGACGGCGAAGGCACGACGGAGTGGCAGGACTGGCTGGCCGATGACGATGCGGACCAGGCAGCGATCTATGCGGAGAGCCAGGAGTTGGAGGCCCGGCGGGAGCTCTTGCTCGATGCGCTCGAGGGCCTCAACGAACGTGAGCGTCATATCTTGACTGAGCGCAGGTTGCAGGAAGAGCCAGTGACGCTCGAAGAGCTGTCGAAGGTCTACAATGTCAGCCGCGAACGCATCCGGCAGATCGAGGTGCGCGCCTTCGAGAAGCTGCAGAAGCGCATGCGGGAACTTGCCCGGTCGAAAGGCATGCTGGAGCGCAGCAGCTAGCGGCCCGCCTCGGTCTGAACGTCCCCGTCCACGTCATCCCTGGGCTTGACCCGGGGATCCAGGAAATCGAACGATTTCAAGGATCTGGGGATAAGGTGGATTGCCGGATCATGTCCGGCAACGATGGAGCCGAGAGCGCCTTCTGAGCTGACCTATTCGCAGAAGTCGCG
>JBCDFC010000115.1:0-15018 GCA_039178805.1 Pseudomonadota bacterium
ATGTGACTGCGACGGCATTTACGCCATATCGTCTGTTCTGGACTGTTCGTGAAGGCTCGATCACGGTGTTTACGAGACCCGGAGCATTTGCCGGACGATGAGATCGATCCAGCGGACGGCCAGCGCCTGCGGGATCTCTCAAGAGCCGTTGACAACGCCCGCCGAGCGCACGCGATGGACCAGGCGGACGACGATCTTCTGCCGGGCCTGTAGCGAATGGCAAAGCCGCGGATCAACGTCCACATCACACGTGACGTGTGGAAGCGTCTCGACCACGCGACGCAGCGGCCTGGTGTGACCAAGGCAGCGATCGTTGACGCTGCGCTCGCCGCCTTCCTGTCGCCGGAAGCTGAAGAGCGGCGCGATGCGCTTATGCTCCGCCGCCTGGACCGGGTTGACCGGCGCGCCGAGCGGCTGGAGCGCGACCTCACCGTCACCGCCGAAACCCTGGCCCTGTTTGTTCGCTACTATCTGACCATGACCCCGCCGCTCCCTGAACAGGATCGGCGTGCCGCACAGGCGCTCGGCCGCGAACGCTTCGAAGGTTTCATCGAGCAGGTCACCAAGCGCCTGGCCTCCGGCACAAGCCTATCGGTGCAGATCTTGGAGGACGACGATACTCGGCCGAGCGAATCATCGAACGAGGATCCAAGCTAGCCGAAAGCCCGCCGATGTTTCGCCGCGGCGTCCGCCTTAGATCAGCTCTTCGTCTTGTTCTGATCGGAGATCGCAACGGCGTCTTCAACGATCTGGAAAATCGCTCGCGGACTCTCGCCAAGAGCGATTGCGATCTCGGCAAGCTCGATAGGGTCGATCCGACGCTCACCGAGTTCGTTCTTGGCAACCCATGACGGAGGGCGTTCCAGCCGCCGCGCAAGTTCCGCCTGTGAAACGGATCGATCCACGCGGAACGCCACCAGCGCCTTGAGAAAACGCTTGTAGGCATCCGAGTGGAGGGCTCCGGCCATTGATCATCCGCGTCGATTGAACAACGCGGGGATGGGCCAGACAGGCATCCACTCCCATTTTGGGAGTGAATGTGCTACTCACTTTGCCGAGGTGGTGCTCCGAGCGGCAGAGCGGACGCATGCCGTGTCAGCGAGCTCGGGTAGCGCAATGGGAAGGGACGTCGCCGTCGTCATCTACGAAGATCTGGAGCGGTTACGCGGCCAGATCCTGAGAGAGAGCGATCCTGACGCGGACCTCGCGGAGCATCCGGCGACAGCAGACGCAGACGCGCTCGAGGAACGCTTCACAAGGACGTCGCCGGAAACGCTCGACGGTGTGCTTGCACATCTTGACTTCGCTATCTCGCTGCTCGCGGCATCTCCCGATGCGGGCGACGCTGAGGAGGATGCGCAAAACGACCCGTCCCTTCGCTCCCTGCTGACCGCGCGGGCTGCTGTCGCCCGCTTCGCGAAGTAGCTAACGCCTGACTCTCTCGAGTCGCGCTTCGACCTGAGGTACGCCGGTCGGAAGCGCCAAAACCGGGCCTTTGTTGCCCAATGCGTATTCGGGTCCGCGGGGCCGAAGCGGACATTGCCGCAAGCTCATCGTCAAACGGAGCCGTTCATCGCATCCTTCGATACGCCAAGGGTTTCAGTCGCGTCTGAGAACGTTGCCCTACCCGCCGTCGGATAAGTGGTTCTATCTTCGCACGCCCTTCACGCGGGCGCTAGATAGCGGTCAGGACCGTTGGAGCGCCGCGGACGGCACGCGAACTTCTGTGTTGCGCGCCTGTCCTGCCTCTGCCATTCTCGGCGCGTCGGTTCCCGCAAGGGATGAATAGGGAATTCGGTGCGTGCTCTGACCCTTGTGGACGGAACGCAAGTCCGAAGCTGCCCCCGCAACTGTAAACGGCGAGTGCCGTCCGATCGCGCCACTGGGCAACCGGGAAGGCCGGACGCGCGCAACGACCCGTGAGCCAGGAGACCTGCCGACGCAAGTGTTGACCCCAAACCACCGGCCGGGGTGTGCCGGGAGTGAGGTTTGATGCGAGCAGGCGCCATCCCCACAGCGGTCGTCATTGCCGGTAGGCAGGCGGCGACCACCCCAGCACACCGTCCGATCCGACCATCTGTAACCGCGCTGAAGGTGGCTGTGCCCGATCGCGCCGGGGCGTTGCGGCGGGTCAGACCGCCGCGAGCGAAGAACGAAAGGGGCCGCGAGCGCCTGACGTGAGCGCGCGCACCGCCGCTATGGCGAGCCCATGCATCGGGGTGTGCCGCCTCGATCCGAACGCGCGCCTTTGCTTGGGGTGCGGCCGTTCCGGCGACGAAATCATGCGCTGGCGCGACTTTGACGACGGTGAGCGCGCCGACGTCGTATCCGGCCTCGCCGTGCGGCTGAGCGCGTTCGACACCTTGCACGTTCCGCGGAGAACCTCAGCGGCAGAGATCGGACACGGCGTTGCGAAGGCATTGCGCGAGCGCGATGGCACGTTCGTCGTCGGTTGTCTCGGTGCGGTCGGCGAGTTCTTCGCCCGGCCCCACGACGAGGTGGTCGTCTCGCAGCGCGGGGATCGCGTCGAAGCCGCGGTCGCGGGAGGTCGTTTTCGGCTCACAGTTGCCCCCGAACTTGTGCTCTTGGAGGCTCCAGCAATACAGGGCGATGTGCCGGCGCCGACTATCATCGCCGCTCCGTGCGAAGCGCCGGCACGGAGTTGCTGGCTATTGCCGCTCGGACCTGACCCAAACCCCATCGTTTTGGAGAGTGGGGCGTCTGGGGACGAGGTCCTGTTCGATCTCGGGCTCGGTGTCGCTGCGGTGCGCTTCATGGTGCGCACCGGTGATCCCGTTCTTGTCGCGCGGCTCGAAGCGCTTGCGGGCGCTTCGCTGGCGACCGTCCTCTCTGACGCGGGTGCGATGCTCGTGGAGACAGGGCCGACGCGCGTTGTCGAAAGCCCGCTCGCGCGGATCGAGGTCGACACGCCGATCCCGCCGGCGGGCGGCCGCACACCCGAAGGGCCGCATACGCACCTGATGCCGGGGCCGCTCGCGATCGGCAGGGTCCTGCCGCCCGGTGTGGCCTGTCCGCCAGGCTTGCTCCCGATGGCGCTCCACTATCCCAGCAGGACCGCTGCACGGTGACTGACACATCCGATTCCCGCCCCACGAGCATTGTCCTGTCACTGTGCCTGCGGTGCCGTGACGGCCTCGAGGACGCGCATGACGGCGAGCGGGGCGGCGCACGCTTCGCGAAGGCCATTGCGGCCGCCATCGGCGAGGATCGCGGCTCCCTCCCTGCGTTCGAAGCGCGGGGCGCGCGCTGCATGAGCCAGTGCAAGCGGCCTTGTACCATCTCGCTGGGCTCGCTGGATGCGTTTACCTACCTGTTCGGCGACCTCGACCCCGACCGCCATGCTTCTGACGTGCTGAGCCTGCTTCGCATCTACGCCGGGAGCGCAACGGGCTTCATGGGACGGGACGAACGGCCCGAGCCGATGCGCGCGGGCATTTTCGGCCGGATTCCACCGCTGCACCGCCCGCACGAGATCGTAGAGCCGCTCCTCGCGGCGCCCGCCTCAGGGCGTGCGAGCCAGACGGCGGGCGCTGCCATCCCCAACGAGCCAAACCGCAATTGAGAGAGGTGTTTCGTGCCAGTTGAGAGAATTCCGGCCACCGTTGTCACGGGCTTTCTCGGTTCGGGAAAGACGACGTTGATCCGCCACATCCTGGAGAATGCCGACGGGCGGCGGATCGCGCTCATCATCAACGAGTTCGGCGACCTCGGCGTGGACGGCGAGGTCCTGCGCGGCTGCGGCATCGAAGGGTGCGACGAGGACGACGTCATTGAGCTCACCAACGGCTGCATCTGCTGCACCGTGGCAGACGACTTCATCCCGACGATGACGATGCTGCTCGACCGCGCGGAGACGCCCGAGCACATTATCATCGAGACCTCGGGGCTCGCGCTGCCGCAACCCCTCGTCCAGGCGTTCAACTGGCCCGGCATCAAGGAGCGCGTGACGGTGGATGGCGTGGTGACCGTCGTCGACGCCGCCGCGGTGGCCGAGGGCCGATTCGCGCACGACCCCGTGGCCATCGACGCGCAGCGCCGGGCCGACCCCGAGCTCGATCACGAAACTCCGTTGGAGGAGCTGTTCGAGGATCAGCTCCGGGCCGCAGATCTCGTGGTTCTCAACAAGACCGACCTCATCGAGGACGATGGACTTGCCGTGATCCGGCAGGGGGTCGGCAAGGAGACCGCGGCGCAGCTCGTCACCTCCCAACACGGTCGCTTGCCGCTTGCCGTGCTCCTCGGGCTTGGCGCAAAGACCGAAACGCTGATCGCCTCGCGCCCGTCGCACCACGAGCTCGCCCATGCCGAAGGCGACGCCGACCACGACCACGACCACGATGACTTCGCGTCGTTCGTGGTGGACGGTCCGGCGGTGGACGACCCCTCAAAGGCGGCGGCGGTCCTCAGGGAGGTGATCGCCGGCCACGACATCTTGCGTCTCAAGGGGTTCTTGGACGTGCCCGGGAAAACCATGCGCATGGTGGTCCAGGCGGTCGGCCAGCGGGTGAACACAGCTTACGACAGGCCCTGGGCGGCCGGCGAGAGGGCCACGAAACTTGTGGTCATAGGCCTCGCCGGCATCGACGAAGCGGCAGTGCGCCGCGATCTCGAATCCGCCCTTGCTGGCCTCAGCGTAGCGGCCTGACCGGGCGCCCTTCGCGCACCAGTGCGGCCGCACTTGCGGCGCGGCGCCCGCCGACTATCAGGCGGCGGCGTCGTTCCGCGATGCGTGCTCGCGCACGGCGCTGACGATCGCGTCAAGGCCGTCGGTGAGCGCCGCGGGGCCGGGCTGGAGAATGAGCGGGGACTTGATCTCGGTGATCGCGCCGGTTGCAACCGCCGGGATCTCCTGCCAGCCCGGGCGCGACGCGATGCGTTCGGGCCGAACCTTCTTGCCGCACCACGAGGCGAGGATGATGTCGGGACGCGCCGCAATCACCGTCTCGGGGGTGATGATCCGATCGCGTGCGGCCGCGGCGCTGCCACGCTCGGCGAAGGCGTCGACGCCACCTGCGATCTCGATGAGCTCTGAGACCCAGCCGATGCCGGTGATCAGCGGGTCGTACCACTCCTCGAAGTAGATGCGCGGGCGCATTTCGGGCGCGTCGGCGCGCACGGCGGCGAGGCGGCGCGCGAGGGTGCCCGCGAGGTCGTTCGCCTTTTCCGCGGCACCGACGAGCGCGCCGAGGGTGCGGATCATGGCGAGGATCCCGGCCACGTCCCGCTGGTTGAAGGCGTGGACGGCGATGCCTTCCTTGATCAGGGAGGCGGCGATGTCGGCTTGTAGGTCACTGAAGGTGAGGACGAGGTCCGGTTCCAGCGCGCAGATCTTCGGCACGTCCGCCGAGGTGAAGGCCCCGACCCGCGGCTTCTCGCGCCGCACCCGGGGCGGGCGCACGGCGTAGCCCGTCACGCCGACGATGCGGTGCTCCTCGCCGAGGAGATAGAGCGTCTCCACCGTCTCCTCGGTGAGGCAAACGACGCGCTCGGGCGGAAAGTTCTTCACGCGCGCCGCGGCCGACGCCACACGAGGCGCGCGCGCTGCGCCACGAACACCGAGGCTGCAAGCAACGCGAAGGCGAGCGCGTTGATCGCAAACAGCGCTGTGACGACCGAGAGCGCAAAGGCGTCCGGATGCGAGGGCAGGATCTCGGTCGCCGCAAACACCGTCGCCTGCTGGAGCGCGAACGCCGCGACGAAGGCCGCCGCCGGGGCGACCACCGCTGGCGCCATGCGCATCGCGGCAAGCGCGGAGAGGGCCGCCGCCAGCGCAGAGACACCGAGCACCGCGCCCCAGGCAAAGCTTTCAGCGTCCATCGGATAGCCGAGAAGCCCGTAGCCGACGGCCTGATTCGCCGCCCATCCCGTGAGCGAGGCGGCAACGACATGCCGGGGCGAGAGGAACAGCGCCGCCGCTGCGGCAAGGCCCGCGAACGGCGTGGCGCACGCGAGCGCCAAGCTGAAGGCGATGCTCGCGAGCGCAAGCCACACCACCATCACGCGATCAAACGGCCCGGCCATCTTCCGATCCTCCTCAAGACGGCAGCGTCTCGCGGCACGGCTAGCGCGGGTGATCCGCCAGACACTGCGCATGGTCGCGAAGCACTTCGAGAACGCGGCACTCTCCCACCGTACCCTGCCGGCACTCGCGAAGCATTCGCTTCAGCTCGGACCTCAGCGCCTGCAGACGCTCTATCCTGAGCTCCACGTTGCTCAAATGGCGTTCGGCGACCCGGTCCACCTCCGCGCACGGTCGACCCGGATTGTCGGAGAGGTCCAGAAACTCCCGGATCGCCTCAAGGCCGAACCCCAGTTCGCGGGCATGCCTGATGAAGGCCAGTCGGTCGAGGTCGCGCGGGCGATATCGCCGCTGCCCGCCCTCGGTCCGGCCCGCCTCCGGCAAGAGGCCGATCGCTTCGTAGTAGCGGATCGTCTGCACCTTGGTGCCGGTGCGCTTCGAAAGCACGCCGATGGACAGCGCCGGCAACTCGCCGCCCGCCAAGCGTCCGCCCGTCGTCTCCACGAAAGCGCCCTCCTCGAAAATGGGCAACCCAGAACGGACGCCCGCCCCTTGAACCTACAGTCACTGTAGAGTGCATCTTCGCACCATGAAGACAAGTGACGCGCATCCCGGCGGCAGCGCTCCCATCGACGCGGGTTCGTGTTGCGGTCCCGCTCCCCTCGCCGATGACGCCGCAAGCGCCCCCGCCCGGCGCGCCTGCTGCCCGCCGTCGACCGCTCGGGACGGCCCTGCGCGCACGCCCGTCGACTGGCTTCTGTGGGGCACTGCGATCACGATCCTCGCAGCGTACCTCGCCGCCTTGATACTCCCGCAGGACGAACCGCTCGGTCTGGGCGCGTTCACCCACGGCATTGCCGAGATGATGAACCTCATGTGGTGGGGCATCCTCGTCGGGATGCTCGCGGTCGGGCTCATCGACCGGGTGCCGCGCGCATTCGTGGTCGGCGTGATCGGGCGCGACCAGGGGGCGAGGAGCCTCGTGCGCGCGGTGCTGGCCGGCGTGCTCCTCGACCTTTGCAACCATGGCGTCCTCCTCGTCGGTGCAAAGCTTTACGAGCGCGGCGCAAGCCTCGGCCAGGTGTTCGCGTTCCTCATCGCCTCGCCCTGGAACTCGCTGTCGCTGACGATCATCATCGCTGTCATGATGGGCGTTGAGTGGATGATCGTCTTTCTCGTTGCCTCTCTGGTGATCGCGTTCATTACCGGGCTTGCGGTGGAGGCGCTGGAGCGCAGAGGGCGACTCGCCACGAACCCCAACCGCATCGACTTGCCTGCCCACTTCGACGTCTGGCGGGAGGCGAAGATCGGCCTCAGAGCGACCCGGTTCGACCTCGCGTTCCTGGGGGACGTTGCGCGACGGTCCTTCACAGCAAGCCGCATAGTGCTGCGCTGGCTCCTGTTCGGCATCGTCCTCGCAGCGCTCATCCAGGCCTTTGTGCCGGGAGATATTTTTCGCTCATGGTTCGGAGCGACGCTGTTCGGTCTGTTCGCCACGCTTTTTGTTGCGACGATCATCGAGGTCTGCTCAGAAGGTTCGGTCCCGATCTCGGCCGACCTCATGCAACGCGCCGCAGCGCCTGGCAACGCGTTCACGTTCCTGACGGCCGGTGCCGCAACGGACTATACCGAAATCCTAGTTCTGCGGCAGGCCACGGGACGACTGACGGCGGCGCTTCTTTTGCCGCTCCTCACCGTTCCGCAGGTTCTCGTCATTGGCTGGGCGCTCAACATGGCGGCGTGATGGCCGCTGTCAATTTGCGTGGACAGGGACGGTCCTTGTGTGCGACCGTTTAGATGATGGTGCCCGGTGTCCTGAGGAGGCCGGGTGAAAAGGGAATGCGGTGCGAGCGACCCAAACCGGGGCTCAAATCCGTGGCTGCCCCCGCAACTGTGAGCGGCGAGCGACCCCCGACAGCGCCACTGGTCCAGACGGGCTTGGGAAGGCGGAGGGTGAGCTGTGACCCGCGAGCCAGGAGACCTGCCATCGCCTTGAAACTCGACCCGGGCGGGGTGCCCCGGACGGAGGTGACGATGGTTCAGACGGCACGCGCCGTAATCGTTGCGTTATCCGACATCGCCCCGCCTCAGCAGAGGCGGCGATGCAGCGGCTCGCCTCGATGGAGGCAGCGATGCTGCGGATCGCGTTCTTGTCTTTCTACCCTGCTTTCATCGAAGGCCGGCATGCACACGACCTGAGCCGGCAAATCGCGCAGGCTCGTCGGCTACCGACGTGGCCGCGGTGAGGACGCAAACGCCCCGCACCCCTTCGCCAGAGGGTGAGGTGGACCGTGGCCTTGTCGGCGCGCCGCGCATCGAACGGGGCAAGCGCTGCCTCACAGAGGTCAGCGTTTTGTGGCTGGCAAGCGGTGCGGTGGTCATCTCGGCCACTTTGTGGCTCGCTGTCCTAACAGTGCTCTGATGGGCGAGGCCATCTTCGAGACGCGGAACCTTGAACTCGGTTATCCCGAGCTCACGCTCGTTCGGCGGCTGTCTGTCTCGGTGCACAGCGGAACGACGCTTGCAGTGCTCGGCGCCAACGGGTCGGGCAAGAGCACGCTGGTCAAGGTGCTCCTCGGGTTGCTTGCGCCGCGGGGCGGACGATTGGTCTGGCCGAAAGGTCGACCGCGCGAGATCGGTTATCTCGCGCAGATGAGCGATTTCGATCGAAGGTTCCCGATCCGCGTTCGCGATCTCGCGGCGATGGGCGCATGGCGGAGCCTTGGTCTGCGCAAAGGCCTCGACCGCGCCGGCCGAACCCGCGTGGCCGAAGCCCTGGACGAGGCGGGGGTTCTATCGATCCAGGACCAGCCGCTCCACACCCTATCCGGCGGTCAGTTGCAGCGCGCGCTGTTCGCCCGCGTCATCGTGCAGGACGCCCCGCTCATCCTGCTCGATGAACCCTTCGCTGCGGTCGATCAAAGCACCGAGGCGCACCTTCTTAAGATTATCACGCGATGGCGTGAGGAGGGGCGGGCGATCGTTCTCGTGATCCACGACCTCTCCTCCGTACTCGATCACTGCAGCCACGCCCTGCTCCTGGGCGCCGGGATCGGGGCGTTCGGGCTGGTGGAGAGCGTGCTCACGCCAGAGCGCCTCGTCGCGCAGGGCTACATGTCCGAAAGCCAGGCCGACTGGATGTTCCGCGCACGCCGCGCTGCAGCCGAGCGGGAGAGCGCCGGTGTTTGACCTCTTTGCCGAAATGTTGGGCTTTGCGTTTATGCGCCGCGCGTTCGTGGTGACGTTGGTGCTGTCGGCCTCCGTCGCCCCGGTCGGCGCATTTCTAGTGCTGCGCCGCCTCTCGCTGGCGGGTGAGGCGATGGCCCACGCCATCACGCCCGGCGTGGTGATTGGCTTCGTGGTGGCTGGGCTTTCGGTGGTCTCCCTTCTCCTGGGAGGTCTGATCGCTGGCATCGGCGTCGCGCTCCTCACAGCGCTGCTCGCGCGGGAAACGATCCTGCGCAGCGATGCGAGCCTTGCCTCGCTCTACCTGATCGCGCTGGCGCTCGGCATCTTCATCCTGTCGGCGGCCGGATCCGCTGTGCCGCTGAAGAGCTTCCTGTTCGGCTCCATTCTCGGCATTGGCGACCCGGCGCTCATTCTGGTAGGTGGCGTCGCGACCGTTACCTTGGTGAGCTTCGCCTTCCTGCTGCGGCCGCTCATCTTGTCGACCTGCGACCCCGTCTTCTTCGAAACGCAGGCGCGGCGGCCGATGCTGGTCGAGCAAGCATTCATGCTCCTCGTGGTGCTGAACCTTCTTGCAGCCTTCAAGACCCTCGGCACACTGATGGCCGTGGGGCTGATGATCCTGCCCGCGACATCGGCAAGATACTGGTCGGGGACGATCACCGGCCAATTGATTCTCGGCTTCGTCTTCGCCCTCGCAAGCTGCTGGGTCGGCTTGACGCTCTCTTACGTCTTTCCGGAAACGCCATCGGGCCCGGCTATCGTGCTTGTCGCCGGCATCTTCTTCGCCGTCAGCGTCGTTTTTGCGCCGCTCGGCCTCGGCCCAAAGCTGCGCAAGGGGCTCGCCGCAAAGCGTGAGCCCCGCGGCACGTCGGCTCCCTCTCAAACGATCCCCACAGAACGGAGAACACAATGACGGTCCTCAGTTACCTCAAGGCAGGCCTCGCCGCCGCCGCGATCAGCTTGTTCGTTTTGCCGGCGCACGCCCACGAAGAGGTCAAAGTCGTGGCGAGCTTCTCGATCCTTGGCGACATGGTGGAAGAGGTGGTCGGCGACGCGGCGACGGTGACCACGATCGTCGGTCCCGATGCCGACGCGCATATCTACCAGCCTTCGGTGGCCGACGCGCGCGCCGTGGCGGAGGCGGACTTGGTGTTCGTGAACGGCCTCGGGTTCGAGACCTGGTCCGATACGCTGATTGCCGAGTCTGGCACCGATGCTACGATCCATGTAGCGACGGAGGGCATTGAGCCGATCCGCGTCGACGGCGAGATTGACCCGCATGCCTGGAACTCGCTCAAGAACGGCGTCACCTACGTCCGCAACATCGCGGCCGCGATGACCGAAGCGCGTCCCGACCATGCCGCCGATTTTGAAGCGAATGCCGAGGCCTACATCGCCAAGCTGGAAGCCTTGGATGCCTCAACCCGGGAAAAACTGGCCGCGTTGGCGGACGACCAGCGCACGGTCGTCACGGCCCACGACGCCTTTGGCTATCTCGCTGACGCCTACGGTCTCAACTTCCTCGCGCCCGTCGGGATCGACACCGAAGCCGAACCGTCCGCAAGAGACCTTGCCGTTCTCATCGAGCAGTTGAAGGCGGAGGGCGCCGGCGCGCTGTTTGTGGAGAACATCACGAGCCCCGCGCTCGTCGAGCAGATTTCCGAAGAAACCGGCATCGCCATCGGCGGGCAGCTGTTCTCCGATGCGCTCTCGGAACGCGGCGGGCCGGCGACGAGCTATCTCGCCATGTTCGAGCACAACCTTGGCGCTATACTGAAAGCCCTCAACGCCCAGACTTCGGGCTAACTGGTCCGGCGCGGGCTGCTCGCAAAAGCGCCTCACTTAGAAGCCATTCTTGCCGGTGCATCGCGACGATCGCGGCAGGAATCATCAGCGCGCCGTCGAAGGCGGCTCGCTCGCCTTCTCCGTCAGCGCATCGTGAAGACCCGCCACACGCCGCGCGCTTCGGCACCCGTGGCAACTGACGCGTTGTTCAGGCCCCAATTAGGACTGATCGAGGCGTTGGCGGGCGCCGGCACTGGCACGCAACGACGCCACAACAGCGATGCTTGACGACATGCAGCCGCCCGCCGAACTCTCCAAGATCATCGGTTTGAACGCGCCTGAACAACTCGATGTCGCCATAACCGCGTCTGTCGCCCCAAGAGTCGGCGGACTGAAACGCCAAACCTACTTAGGATGGCATTTCCGATTGTCTTCCTGCCGCCAACTCGCCAAGAGCTTCGACTGTTGCTTCAGATTTGCTATCATCTCGGCCGAATAAAGCGTTAGCGCGAACGAGCCGCGACCTCGGCTACAGACGCTCTTCTTCGTAGTCAGGCGCCCGTCTTTTGACCAGCGGATCCGCTCGGCGGGGCTGATCTCAAGGGTTTCCTCGACGGCCTTCGGGCCCAGTGGTGCGTAGATAATGTTGCGCGTCGTACGCTCAAGTCTATCGTACATGGTTCGCAATTCAGCGCTTGGCATGTTGTTGACACGATAGGCTTCAAGCGCAGATTCTGTCGGACACCTCACACCGCTGTGTCGGCGCATCACTTTGCGGAACATGCGGCTGGCAGTTTTTACCCGGCTCGGGAACGCGTAGGCGATACAAGCAGGGACCGCGAGGCGGATGACGAGGCAGTCACGACATCTGACCAGCGAAAGAAGCGGCCCGCGGGATTGATCACACTCCGTCATCATGTCATCGGACCGCTCTCAGTGTGAACTCCCTGGACCACCTTGGCAGAATGAACCAGTCTGCATCTTTGACAAGCATGGTGTCGGGAGGCGCGGGCCGTGCCAACGGGGCGGTCTGTTGCGGCGCCCTGTCGAGGGCGAAGTTGGACGGTGTTTGCGGCCAGAGGCAATCGCTCACGACTGCGGTGGCGACCCGCAGGGCTCACCTTATCCGTTTCGTTAAAGAGAAAGCAGCACCTGCGGCAACTGACGCATCTTCAGACCCACACTCGCACCGATCCAGGCCTTGCGGGGCGCCGGCGCGGGCTTAGCTCGCGCACAGGTCTGACTACTTCCCACTTTCGCGTGCGGCCCTTGCGAACCAATACCAGTCGGGGGGCGGCAGCGCCCGCGTTGAGGCCCTTCCACACTCGCTGACCGTGGAATCACGACGTGTCGATCATTCACTGCAGCCGGAGCGTCGCTCCGGCACGAGGCGTAGCGCCTAACTATTGAACAACGTCGACGAGTTAGGAAGTACACGCTTTGGCCGATTGGCCGCGTGATCCATCGCGCAGACACGGCGCAACAGCCCGTGTGTGGAACGACAGGTACACTCAGCACCCTTGATGCCGGGGCCGGCTGCATCATCGGAAAAGCTCCGGCCGAGGACGGCGAACGATAGGGGACCGCCCTCCGACGCGCGCCGCGCGCGAACCACCGTTGATTCGAGCTCTTGAACCCGCTCATCCCGTCGAAACAATCCGCTCAGGCAAAGAACCACCACACTTGGGCAGATCCCGCGCACCAGTTCTTCGAGTTGCTCCACGGTCTCGGGATGGTCGCAGGTCGCATCGAAACCGACCTCCGCCAGTGCTTCGCTTGCCATCGCCGTCTGAAGCAGGTGCTGTTCACATGGCGCGGTTGCGACAAGAATGGGTTTGCGTATCGGCACTGGATGGTCGAACGCGTTGAACGCCATCCGTCGGAACGCCGTCAGGGCTGTGCACTGTGCGAGGGTCGCCTCGTACTCCCAGATCGCATCATCCAGCCACTTGATGCGAATGGCTTCCATCACGCACTCCAAGAGCTGTGCCACGGTCCGTGCCGCAAGGCAGCTTTCAAAGATGCGGGGGCGCAGAGCTTCACACACACGGTCAACGTCTCCGCCAAGGGCTCCGTCCACAGCCTTGGCAGTCGCGACGTTGTCTGCCGTCACAAGCTTTGGCCGCACCATGAGCCCGCGGCGTTCCCTCAACCTCCCATGGTTAAAGGCCTCTTCGCGACAGTCTCTGAGGGCAGTACCGCACAGGGGATGCGGACGTAGGAGTTCGGCAAGGTCTTGGATCGGGTTAGGGGGGCGATGCAGCCTTTCGATCAACGCATCGGATGCCGCGACAGCGCCGTTCATGTCGTTGACCCCGTGGCCCACCACGAGGCGCATACTCCAGTCGGAAAAGACCCGTTTCTCGGTCCATGCCTCGTCGAGGACCTCGATGTCGTCATGTCTCTTGTCCATTCGGATTGAGCTGGCAATCCGGTCGATGCCGTCGCCTGGTCCTTCGAGCCACTGAAGGAAGTGGCCACTGTCGTAGACGAGACAGCCGGTGACGTTCTCTCGTGCGTTGCGGGCTTGGGCAGCTTCCACAAGATCGGCGAGGCCGGCTCCGTCGAGCGCCTTTGTTGCGCGGCTTCTGTAGACGAGCCTCGAGCAGAGGTTGGCCCCCTGCGTGGCTCGCCCTCTTTCCATCGTCACAGCGTCCATCGCAAACCTCCGTGGCCAGCGATAAGCGAGAGACGCGGATTGAGGACCGGCGCGCATGCCGGGCCGTTGTCCCGTCGCCCAGCGCACCCCGGCCGGTGACCCTTCCTGTGCTGAGGCAGGTATCCTGGCTCGCGGATCGTCGCCGGCATCGTGGCCTTCCCAGGGACAAGAGCCCCAGTGACACTCAATCGATGCCGACTCACCGCTCACAGTTGCGGGGGCAGCGCCGGCTTTGGGCAACGTCAAAACAACGCGGCCCGCACCGGCTTCCCTCTTAGCTCCAATCCTCTGCGAGGACCGAGAACCTCAGCCGCGGTAGGATGTGTCACTGGCAGCCGCTGGTCAAGCCTATTAGACACTCCAAAGCGTCACTTTAGTCCCAGGTGAGCGCTCCGCCGGTCTGGTACTCCGTCACACGGGTTTCGAAGAAGTTCTTCTCCTTGCGCAGGTCCATTGCCTCGCTCATCCAGGGGAACGGGTTCTCCGCCGGCGCGAACACCGGAGCAAGGCCGAGCTGGCCACAACGGCGATTTGCGATGAAGCGCATGTACTCCTCGCAGTGTCCAGCGTTTAGGCCGAGGAAGCCGCGAGGCATCGTATCGCGGCCGTAGGCCGCCTCTAGCTCCGCGGCTTCAGCGAGCATATCACGCACTTCTTCCTGGAACGCTTTCGTCCATAGATGCGGATTTTCTGCTTTGATCTGATTGATCACGTCGATACCAAAATTCAGATGTATCGACTCGTCTCGCAGAATGTATTGGTATTGCTCGGCGATCCCGATCATCTTGTTGCGACGGCCGAGCGACAGGATCTGCGCAAATCCGGTGTAGAACCACATACCTTCAAACACAACGTAGAAGGCGACGAGATCGCGCAGGAACGCCTGATCGGCCTCTGTTGTGCCAGTCTGGAAGTTCGGGTCTTCAAGATGTTTTGTGTATTTCAGCGCCCAAGCCGCCTTTTCGGTGATCGACGGCACTTCGCGGTACATGTTGAAGAGTTCGCCTTCATCGAGGCCCAGGCTCTCAACGATGTACTGGAAGGTATGCGTGTGTACCGCCTCCTCGAAAGCCTGACGCAGGAGATACTGCCGGCATTCTGGGTTGGTGAGGTGGCGATAGATCGCAAGAACGATGTTGTTCGCAACAAGACTCTCTGAGGCCGCGAAGAAGCCGAGATTGCGCTTGACTGCCCGCCGCTCGTCTTCCGTTAGCCCATCGCGGGACTTCCATAGCGCGATGTCGGCCTGCATGGATACTTCGGTCGGCATCCAGTGATTGTTGCAGCCGGCCAAATACTTTTCCCACGCCCAGCCATATTTCAGCGGCAGAAGCTGATTAACGTC
>JBCDFC010000116.1:0-14832 GCA_039178805.1 Pseudomonadota bacterium
TCCCGATGCATCATGGGCGGGACGGCTCGAAGAGCTGCCCGACGGCCCGCTCCTCCTCATCGCGAACGAGTTCCTGGATGCGCTGCCGGTGCACCAGTACCTCGCCGATGGAACGTCCTGGCGTGAAGTGCAGATCGGGCTCGACGCAGCGGGGGGGCTTACCTTCGGGCTCTCGGGTCCCCTGCCCGTCGGCCACGCGGGTCCGCCAGACCGGGGTGCGTGGGCTGAGCGGAGCCCGGGCGTGGACGCGGTGATCGACGAGATCGCGCGACGCATCGCGCGCTTCGGCGGTGCGGCGCTCTTCATCGACTACGGCTACACCGCAGCGGATCGCCCAACCGGGTCGACTCTGCAGGCGGTCCGTGGCCATAAGCGCGCGGATCCGCTCGCTGCGCCCGGCGAGGCGGATCTCACCTGGCTCTTGGACTTTGATGCCCTGGCCGACCGGGCGAGAACGACAGCCGGGATCGCCGCGAGAGTGACCTGCCAGGGGGCCTTTCTCGTAGGGATGGGCATCGGCGGGCGGGCACAGGTGCTCGCCCAGGCTCAACCCTCGGACGCTGACGCGATTGCGGATGCGTTGGAGCGGCTCACAATGGCGGGGGCGATGGGGGAGCGGTTCAAGGCCCTCGCCATCTACCCCGAGGGGCAGGCCCGCCCGCCAGGCTTCGATCCGGCGACGCCGGTGCCGAGCCGCATGAGCGAAAACCGGAGGCCCGGCCCGTGACGACCCAACCCGAGCCGATCACCCACCCGGATCTTCGCGACTTGCCGCACGGGTTCTTCACGCGAAAAGGCGGGGTCTCCACCGGTCTCTACGAAAGCCTCAATGCCGGTCCAGGCTCCGCCGACACGCCGAAAGCCGTGGCGGAGAACAGAGAACGGGTCGCACGGGCCTTGGGCGCGGACGCGCTCGTCTCGCTCGCGCAGGTCCACTCGGCCCGGGCGGTGCATGTGACGGCGCCGTTCGTGGGGTCGCGGCCCGAGGCGGATGCGATGGTCACGACGACGCCGGGCCTCGCGCTCGGCGCGCTCTCGGCGGATTGCGCGCCCGTGCTCTTCGCCGACCGCACGGCCGGTGTGGTCGCTGCGGCTCATGCCGGGTGGCGTGGCGCGATTGGGGGTGTGCTGGAGGCGACGGTGGAGGGGATGCAGGCGCTCGGGGCCACGCCGTCGCGCATCACTGCGGTGATCGGCCCGACGATCTCGCAGCGCGCCTATGAGGTCGGGCCAGAATTCGTCGAGCGCTTCCTCGACGACGACCCGGAGAACGCCCGCTTCTTCGCCGGCGGCAGGTCCCATCCCGAGGGCGACCGCGCGCAGTTCGACCTGCCCTCCTACGCGCTCGCCCGGCTCAGGTCGGCGGGTATCGGTGCTGCGTCCTGGACTGGGCACTGCACCCATTCGGACCCATCCTGCTTCTTCAGCCATCGCCGCGGGCGCCAGGCGGGCGAGGGGGATTACGGCCGCCTCGTCGCCGCCATCGCCCTGCCTGCCATCGACCTGCCTGCTCGCGCCTGACCGGCCAACTCCAAGGAGCCCCGACATGCTGCACTTCACCACCGACGAGTTCGAGGCGCGAATGCGGCGCACGCGTGAGGCGATGGCGGCCCGGGGCCTTGATGCGCTGCTGTTGTTCGCGCCCGAGAGCCAGTTCTGGCTGACCGGCTACGACACCTTCGGCTACTGCTTCTTCCAATGCCTGGTCGTGAGCGCGGGGGAGCCGGTGCTCCTGACCCGCTCAGCCGATCTGCGCCAGGCGGAAGTCACGTCGACGGTCAAGGACATCCGGGTTTGGAAGGATCGCGCGGGCGCCAATCCGGCGGAGGATCTAGCCGCACTGATCCAAGAACTGGGCCTCTCCGGCAAGCGCCTCGGCTGGGAGACGGCGACCCATGGCCTGACCCATGCCAACGGCGCACGCGTCGCCGCCGCTGTCGGATCGGTGGCGGAGCTTGTCGATGTCTCGCCCCTGATGGGGGAACTGCGGCTCGTCAAATCACCGGCCGAGATCGCGCTGGTGCGCCGCGCCGGGGCGCTCGCCGATGCGGCCTATGACGCCGCGGTCGAGACGGCGGGCGCGGGCGTGTCGGAGGCGGCGGTTCTGGCCGCGATGCAGGGCGCTGTCCTCGCGGGTGGGGGCGGCTATCCCGGCAACGCTTTCATCATCGGATCGGGCCCGCAGGCGCTCCTCTGCCGGTATCAGGAGGGGCGGCGGAACCTGGACGCAGCCGATCAGTTGAACCTCGAATGGGCGGGGGTCGCCGCGCACTACCACTGCGCCCTCTTCAAGACGCTGGTGATCGGGACGCCGAGGCCGCAGCACGCGGCCATGCATGCAGCGGCGGCCGAGGCGCTCGCGGCTTGCGAGGAGCGGTTGCGGCCGGGCGAGACGATGGGCGCGGTTTTCGATGCCCATGCCCGGACCCTCGATGCCCACGGCCTTTCGGCGCATCGGCTGAACGCCTGCGGCTACAGCCTCGGGCCGCGCTTCCCGCCCTCATGGATGGAGGACCAGATGTTCTACGAGGGCGCGCCCACGGTGATCGAGCCCGGCATGGTCTTTTTCCTGCACATGATCCTGATGGACAGCGAGAGCGGCACGGCCATGTGCCTCGGCCGAACCTCCCTCGTGACCGATGCCGGGCCCGAGCCGCTCAGCCGCATGCCGCTCGAGATGACCGTACTCTGAGGAGCCTGGCGGTCGGGCGCGTGGCTCAGACGGTGTCGGTATCGGGCATGACTTCGAACGGCACGCCCGGCGCGAGCTTCGCCGAGCGGATGACGAGCGAGGTCTTCACGCTCGCCACGTTTGGCGCCGTCGTGAGATCGTTGGTGAGGAAAGTTTGGAATGCCGACAAACTCGGCGCGACGCATTTCAAGAGGAAATCGATCTCACCGTTCAGCATCTGGCATTCGCGGACGAGGGGCCAGGCGACGCAGCGCTCCTCGAAGGCGGCGAGATCGGCGCCCGCTTGGCTCTTGAGGCTGACCATCGCGAAGACGGCAACCTCGAAGCCGAGGGCGCGGGCGTTGACGCGGGCGTGGTAGCCTTCGATGTAGCCCGCGTCCTCGAGCCCGCGCACGCGGCGCAGGCAAGGCGGGGCGGAGATGCCGACGCGGCGGGAGAGCTCGACATTCGTCATGCGACCATCGCCCTGCAGCTCAGCAAGGATCTGCAGGTCGATCGGGTCGAGCTTGGATGCAGGCATAGCGTTTCGTCCGTTGGCGAGATGTCGGTCTCGACGCCCGCGACGGGGCGCAGCACTGTGCTGCGGTGCGGCTTAGGCCAAGCCGGCGACGAAAGCAACAATCTTGCGGGGATGCGCAAGAAATGAACGAAAAGGCATCATCTCGCGTGGCCGATGCGCCTGATTCAGCGGCAGAGGCGCTGCGCATCACGGTGGTGACCGACGGGCGCGCGGGAAATGCTGCACAAGCGTTGGGGCTTGCCGAGGCTCTTGGCCGGCGAGGGGCGGTGCGTATCGAGGAACGCGTCGTGCAGCCGAGAGGCGGTGCGGCGATGCTGCCCGCCCAGGGCTGGCACATGCTCGGCGCGTTGCCCGGATGGCCTGCGATGGCAGTGCGGGAGGCAGGGCGGCTTCTCACTCCTCTGGCCCCTTCGCGCCTGGTGATCGGGGCGGGTCGGCGGGCGGCGCCGATCGTCGCCCATCTCGCCGCCCGCGACCGGGTTCAGAGCGTCCAGCTCTTGTCACCACAGATGTCGCTTGAGGCGTTCTCGCTCGTCGCAGCGCCGGCGCATGACGGGCTGGACGCGCCGAACACGATCTCGACCTTGGGCTCGCTCGGCCGCCTCTCGCCAGGCGCTATCGCAGCGGCGGGGGGGGCGCTTCCGGCCAGAACACGCGCGGCGATCGAGGCGTTGCCGCAACCGCGCGTCGGCGTCTTGCTCGGCGGGCCTTCGGGAAGCGCGCGCTGGTCTGGGGCCGATGCGGACAGGTTTCTCGACTCATCTGCCGCGCTCGCGAGCGAGGCGCATGGCCTTGTGGTGACGGCGTCGCGCCGAACGGATCCGAGGTTGGCGGAGCGTCTCCGCGCCGCACTGCCGGCGCGCGCGCTCTGGCTCTGGGACGGGACGGGAGCGAATCCCTATCCGGGTCTCCTCAGCCTCGTCGACGCTGTGCTGGTCACCGCCGACAGCGTGAACATGGCGTCGGAGGCGGCGGCGAGCGGTCTGCCCGTGCATGTCTTCGGGATCTCAGCGCTCGGCGCGAAGCTGCAAGCCTTTCATGCAGCGCTTGAAGTCCAGGGGGCAGCACGCTCGTTTCGCGGGAAGATCGAGCAGTGGCGTTATGCACCGCTTCTCGAAGCCGACCGCGTTGCCGGGATCGTGGCTGAGCGCTTGTTGCGAGGTTGGCCCGCGTGACGGCCACCGCAGCCCTTGGACCGCACGTTCGGGCACCGTATCTCTGGCCCCCTACGACCGCGGCGATGCATGATCGCGGCAGAGGCAGGTGGCGGGGCGTGCCGAGCGCACCCGGCGGGCACAAGGAGAGACCGAGATGGCGGAGACTGCGACGGGCGATACGCGGCATACCCGCGTTCTGATCATCGGCTCCGGCCCGGCGGGCTACACCGCGGCGGTCTATGCCGCCCGCGCGCTGCTTGAGCCTGTGCTCATCCAGGGCATTCAGCCAGGCGGACAGCTCACGATCACGACGGAGGTCGAGAACTGGCCGGGCCTCGTGACGACGCAGGGACCCGAGCTCATGCAGCAGATGGAGGCGCATGCGCGCGCGACCGGGACGGAGGTGATTTCGGACCATGTGAGCAGCCTCGATGTCTCGAGCCGGCCCTTCCGAGCGGAGACCGATAGCGGCACGGTCTGGACGGCGGATGCCGTGGTGCTCGCGACCGGCGCGCAGGCCCGATGGCTGGGCCTTGAGAGCGAGCAGAGGTTCATGGGCCAGGGCGTCTCCGCCTGTGCCACTTGCGATGGCTTCTTCTATCGCGGGCGCGACGTGATCGTGGTCGGCGGCGGCAACACGGCTGTCGAGGAAGCGCTCTACCTCGCCAATCTCGCCTCGAAAGTGACGCTCGTGCACCGGCGTGACAGCCTGCGGGCGGAGCAGATCCTGCAGCGCCGGCTCCTCAACCACCCCAAGATCGAGGTGATCTGGGATCATGTGGTCGAGGACATCCTGGGCACCATGACCGATGGGGTCACCGGCGTGCGGCTCGCCCAAGCCCAGTCCGGCGAGACGCAGGAAATCGAGGCGGCAGGCGTCTTCATCGCGATCGGTCACGCGCCTGCCTCAGCGCTGGTCGCGGATCAGGTCGAGACGCATCACGGCGGCTATGTCGTCACGGCGCCAGACTCGACCGCAACCTCGGTGCCGGGCCTCTTCGCCGCCGGCGATGTGACCGATCATGTCTACCGCCAGGCCGTCACCTCGGCCGGCATGGGCTGCATGGCAGCCCTAGAGGCGGAACGTTTCTTGGCGGAAGAAGCCGACGCACTATCGGCACAAGCCGCGGAGTAGGGCTCGACACGATACCGATCTTTGCGCAATGGCAGCGATCTGGGGGCATGATCGTTGGCTGAGATGTCGGCGGTGAAGCGGGATCGAGGCATGAGCAGCGCCAGCGCAGAGGGTGAACCGAGGGGCCATGGCCTGCTTTGGAGCGAAGGCGGTCCGGCCGGCTTCGCGCTCTTCTTCGCCATCATCGCCGTCACCATGCTCGATCCATGGTGGACCGAGAACGAAGCCTACTACCTCACGCTCGGCGAGATCCTGATCACTGGCGGCTCTTTCGACAGCTTGAGCGCGATGACCCCAGGCTCCTCCGCGCGGGTTCCGATGGCGGGGCTGATGGGTGCCGTCATTGAGATCTTCGGCGACCGGCTGGGGCTGCTCGTGCTCCGCCTCCTCGCCATCACCGCCTATGCGCTGTCTCTCGCCTGGTTGGCCCGAACCTATCGGATCAGCAATGTCATGCTCGCTATCGCGCTGGCGGTGTTTCTGCTGATGGGTCAGTCATACTTCGCCGGCGCCTGGATGTTCGGCGGGGTGGAGACGAAGTCCTTCGCCCTCGCCTGCGCCATCGCCGGTGTCGCGGCCACCTTGTCCGGGCGGCTTCGTTGGGCCCTCATCCTTGGGGCCATCGGCACTTACGCGCACTTCTTGATTGGGGGCTTCTGGTTTGGTGCGGCACTTCTGCTCGCGGTGCTTCAGGGCGAGAAGCTGATGAAGGTCGTGCGTTTCGGCGCCTTCTACGCGCTTGCCGTCGCCCCGATCGTCGCCGCCCTCGTCTATGACACGCTCGTCGCACCGGGAGGCGATCTGGCAGCACTCGGCACCACGGCCGGGGAGATCTATGCTGAACGCAACTCCCACCATGTTGCCCCCTTCATCAACAATCGGGAGATTTTCCGCTGGCTGCCGGGGATCAGCCTTCTTGGCGGGTTTCTGATCTTCTTCGTGGGGCTGCTGATCTTCCTGCCCGAGCGGGTCACGGCCTTCGAGCGCTGGCTCTTCCTGCTGAACCTTTACCTCGCTGGGTGTCTGCTCCTCGCTTATCTGGATCGCCACACGAACTACCTCTCGGTCCTCTACATCTTTCGCCCGAACACGCTGATCTTGCTGCTGTCCTTGGCGGCCGCGACGAAGGTTGTGTTGGGGGCGATCGGCGGACGGGAAATGCGGCTGCTCCCGCTCCTCCTTATCGTCGTCGTCGCGGCGCAGGCGGGGCCGAAACTAGCGAACGCAGCCTATGACTATGTGACCCGCCCGGAAGCTGTCTTGCGGATCGACGGCAGACTGCGGGCGGAGGAGCGGTTGCTGTTCGACTGGATCGCGGCGGAGACACCGGCCGGCGCGGTCATCATGCTCGAGCCGGTGCGCGGCCGGGAGATGGTAATGCCCTGGGCAGCCTTCGAGCAGATCAGCGGGCGGTTGACCCTCGTGAATTTCAAATACAGCCCGGCCAATGTGGGGGAATTGCCGGAGTGGTACCGTCGGCGGCTTTGGCGGCGCGACGTGTTCGCCGGCAATTGCCATCTCCTCGGCGCTTATCCCGTGACGCATCTGCTGACGTTCAAGGGCCGTACGCTGGAGCGCGTCGCGGCCTGCGGCAAAGTCGTCTACCAGCGGGCCGGACTAGGCGTGGTGAGGCTGCCGGATCGGCAGTGATCGTGGTGCCGTTTCAGGGAAGCGGCCTTTGCCCCACGTTGTCCCAGAGATAGCAGCAGACGCATTCGGCCAAAGCGCGGCTCAGCCGAAGCGATTATCCTTTGGGAAGCCGCGCGGGGCCATGCGCCCGGCGCTGGCCCGTTTCGCGATGTAATCCGCCAGATCCTCCGCGCTGACGGAGCGACGGCGGTCGCCCATGGGCCAATTGAGGCCCTGCGCGAGGGTGAAGACGCGCGCGTCCGAAAGGCCGCCGTCCTTGTATTTCTGCAGCCTAACGCCTTTGCCGCGCCCCATCTGCGGAACTTCGTCGAGCGGAAAGATCACAAGTTTCCGGTTCTGCCCGACCACGGCGACATGGTCGCCCTCGACCGGTGTCACCACGGCGAGCCTTGCCGGTGCCTTCACATTGAGGACCTGACGGCCGGCCTTTGTCTGTGCGACGGCGTCGTCGGTGGAGAGCACGAAGCCGTCGCCAGCATTTGACGCGATCAGGAGCTTCTTCTCGGGCGCATAGGCCAGGAGCTCGACCACGACGGCATCCTGCGCGAGATCGACCATCAGGCGCAGCGGCTCACCCATGCCCCGGCCGCCCGGCAGCCGGTCGACGGAGAGCGTGAAGACACGGCCATCCGAGGCGAAGGCCAGGAGGCGATCCACCGACTGGGCATGGAAGGCGAAGCGCGGGCCGTCGCCATCCTTGAACTTGAAGTCCTGATCGAGCGGCAGGTGCCCGCGGAGCGCCCGGATCCAACCCTGCTCGGAGCAAACGACCGTGACCGGTTCACGTTCGACGAGGCTCGTTGCATCGATCTCGGCGACATTGGGGGGGTCGGCGAAGGCCGTGCGCCGGGCACCCGGGGGCCATGGCTGATTGGCCCGCTTTGCCTCAGCCAGTTCCTCCGCCCCGGTTAGCCCCGACAGCGCACGGGGTGCGCCATGGGCCGCGGCGAGCTCACGGATCTGGTCGGAGATACGGCCCCACTGCGCCCCTTCGTCTGCGAGGAGCGCTTCGAGACCCGCCTGTTCTTCGACGAGCCGGTCGCGCTCGGCGCGGATTTCCATCTCCTCCAGCCTGCGCAACGCCCGCAGCCGCATATTGAGGATCGCCTCGGCTTGCGCCTCGCTCAGCCTCGCTGGGCTCGACCCTTCGACAACCGCCCAGTTCTCGGCCATCAGCGCGGGCTTGGGCTCGTCGGCATTGCGGATGATCTCGATCACGCGGTCGAGGTTGAGATAAGCGACGAGATAGCCACCCAGCACTTCGAGCCGGTTCGCGATTTTGGCCAAGCGGTGACGACTGCGCCGCTGCAGCACCTCGCGCCGATGATCGAGCCAGGCGCGCATGACCTCGGACAACCCGCAGACCTTGGGCGTGCGCCCGTCGATCAGAACGGTCATGTTGAGGGAGATGCGGCTTTCGAGGTCGGATTGTCGGAACAGCGTCTCCATCAATGCGGCAGGGTCGATCGAACGGCTCCGCGGCTCGAGCACGAGGCGGATATCCTCGGCGCTCTCATCCCGCACATCGGCGAGCGCGGTGACCTTCTTCGATGTCACAAGCTCGGCAAGCCGCTCCACCAGTTTCGACTTCTGCACCTGGTAGGGGATCTCGGTCACGACGATCTGCCACTGCCCGCGACCCAAGTCTTCGCTGTGCCAAACTGCGCGCAGGCGAAACCCACCGCGGCCCGTCCGGTAAGCCTCGCGAATGCTCGCCGCCGGCTCCACCAGCACACCGCCCGTCGGGAAGTCTGGCCCCGGCACGAATTCGAGCAGCTTCTCGACGCCCGCTCCCGGGAACTTGATGAGATGGAGGAGCGCCTTGCAAAGCTCGCCCAGATTATGCGGCGGGATCGAGGTCGCCATGCCAACCGCGATGCCAGAGGCGCCGTTTGCAAGGAGGTTCGGCACCGCCGCGGGGAGGACCTCAGGCTCCTCATCCTCGTTGTTGAAGGTGGGGCGGAAATCGACCGCATCCTCGTCCAACCCATCGAGCATCAGCGCCGCGACCGGGGTCAGCCGCGCCTCGGTGTAGCGGTAGGCGGCCGCGCTATCTCCGTCGATATTGCCGAAATTGCCCTGGCCATCGACGAGCGGATAGCGCACGGCAAAATCCTGCGCGACGCGGACCAGCGCATCATAGGCGGCCGTGTCGCCATGAGGGTGATACTTGCCGATCACATCGCCGACGATCCGGGCGGACTTCTTGAAACCCTGCCCCGGCTCGAGCCTGAGCGCACGCATCGCCCAGAGGATCCGCCGATGCACCGGCTTTAGCCCGTCGCGGGCATCCGGCAGGGCCCGATGCATGATCGTCGACAGCGCGTAAGTCAGGTATCGCTCAGAAAGCGCGCGGTCGAGCGGCTCTGCCGTCTCCCGCTCCATATCGTCATCGATCACATCACTCGCCATAGATGTAGCGTATCAGCAGGCCCACTACCCGTCCATACTGTGCCCCTGACGAACCGCCGGGAACCGCCAGGGACGACCTCGATCCCCTTCGCACCGCCTGGAAGGCATGCGATAGTTCAAGCCAGCGTCAGCCGCGTGCTCGGGTCAGGGCCTTCCGGGCCCCAATTTGTCGAGTGTTTTGAGGAGGCTTCCAGAGATGTTCGTTGGGACGACCAGGCTCCACTACCCACCCAAGCACCGGCCGGCTTCCAGCGCGCAAACGCCGCCCAGCGAAAGCGATCCGGCCGAGCGTCGGACCGGTGACGACATGGCGGAGGACGGCCTCTCGGATCGTGGCGTCTGGTTGCGGTACTTCGGCGCGCGCGCGTTGCTGATCGTGCCCATCGCCATCGCCACGATTTGGGCGATACGGCCCTTCATGCTGGGGTGAGGGGTGGAGATTTCGCGCGCCACATCCTCGACACAGATCGGACCTGCGAAGGGTGATCAGGCAGCAGGAAAGCGGCGTCCGGCTGCACTCACCAATACCGTGCCATGGCTGGCGGCGCTGCTGGCGGTCATCTTGCTCCTCGGCCTCGTCACCAACGGGATCGTCACGGCGAAACTCCTGAGCGAGAACAAGGAGGTCATCGACACCGCCTCCAAAATCCTGGCCCTGCTCGGCGCCGTCGTCGCGGGTGCACTTGCCTATTTCCGCTTCTTCGGCGGGCGCACGCTGAGCCCGAAGTTGACGATCGATGTGGACTGCGCCGTGAACGATCTCACGCCCGATGCAGCCGCGGGTGGGGAGCCCGGTACGACCTCGACCACGACCACGAACCTGCATGTGGTCGAAGCCTGTCTCGAAAACATCGGCAGCCGGATCGTGAGGAACTTTCGGGCTTCGCTGACAGCGCATGGACCGGACAACGAGCCGCTTTCGCTCCGCTATCGGATCCATCCGGGCTTCGTCGATCGTCCGAACAACGGCCTCTACATCGATGTCGGGCAGAAGGCTTATCTGATGGTCACTGTGCAGGTGCCGAAGGAGCTGAGCTATGTGGCCTATGTCCTGACGATCCGGAACGGGCATGGCACGATGTTCTGGCACCGCCCCTTCGTGATCGCCAATCGCGTGAAGGCGCCTGAGTAGGCTTAGCCAATCGTGGCCGGTTTGGACGGGAGTGGGCGCGAGCGGCCGTCATCGGCGATCGCGACGAAAGTGAAAGTCGCTTCCGTCACCTGCACATGCTCACCGATCGGTTGGCGCGTGATCCACACCTCGATAGCGATCCGCATCGAGCTTCGGCCCTCGCGCTCCATGACGGCGTGGATCGAGACGACATCGCCGACCTGAACAGGCCGCAGAAACATCATGCGTTCGACGGCGAGAGTGGCGACACGGCCGCGCGCCCGACGACGCGCGAGGATGCTGGCGCCGAGATCCATCTGCGCCATCAGCCAACCGCCGAAGATGTCGCCATTGGCGTTGGTGTCCGCAGGCATGGCGATGGTCTGCAGGGTGATCTCGCCGCTTGGGCGCGCCGCTTCGCCCCCGGTATTGTCGTCCAACGCGCATCCTCCGCCAACCATGACCACGCAGCGACATGAACGCGGAACGGCCGGGGATGCAATCGAGCGGGTGCGGCGCCCCATACAGCGGCGCACTGGGGCGCATGTTGCGGCGCCCGAGCGCTTGAACTGCCATCCCGCACCGATAGCTGACCGCCATGCCTCGACGTCTTCGCCAAACTGACGCGCCGACCGCCCTGGGCGAAGCGCTGCCGGTCTGTCCGCTCTGCGGGCGGGAGATACCGCGGCATGCGCGCCAATCGCTGCACCATCTCGTGCCGAAGCTTAAAGGCGGCCGCCATGGCGAGACGGTGCTGCTTCACCAAATCTGCCACAACGAGATCCACGCGACGCTGAGCGAGGGGGAGCTTGCGCGGGACTATGCCAGCATCGAGGCGCTCCGCAGCCATCCGCGTTTGGAGCGTTTCATCGCCTGGGTGTCGAAGAAGCCACCCGCCTTTCACAGCCGCAGCCGCAAGCATCCGAAGCGTCGACGCGGGGGCTGACCGCGCAATTCCGACAGGCGGCCGGCTCTTGCGCGACGATGGATCGGCTCGCTCTGGCCGGGTCGCGATCCCGATGCTAGGCGCAGCGGCAAGCAGCCGAGCGGGAGAGCGAGCATGGCAGAGCGGAGTATTCTCATCACCGGCTGCTCTTCGGGCATCGGGCTCGACGCGGCGCGGGCGCTGAAGGCGCGCGGCTGGAAAGTCATTGCCACCTGTCGACGCGAGGCGGACAGCGCGCGGCTTCGCGATGAGGGACTTGAGAGCTTCGCGCTCGATCTCACGCTTGCCCCCAGCATCGCAGCCGGGTTCGAGCGGACGCTCGAGCTCGCGGGCGGACGGCTCGATGCACTCTTCAACAACGGGGCCTATGCCTGTCCGGGCGCGCTCGAGGATCTGCCCGTCGAGGCCATGCGCGAGATTTTCGAGGCCAACTTCTTCGGCTGGCACGATCTTACCCGCCGCACCATCGCGGTCATGCGCGAGCAGGGCGCAGGACGGATCGTACAGAACTCCAGCGTCCTCGGCTTCGCTGCTCTGCCGATGCGGGGGGCGTATGTCAGCACCAAGTTCGCGCTTGAGGGATACACCGAGACCCTTCGCCTGGAGCTGATCGGCTCCGGCATCGACATTGCTTTGCTGGAGCCCGGACCGATCCGGACGCGGATCCGACAGAACTCACGACAACACTATCAGCGCTGGGTTCAGCCCAAGAAGACGTCGAGCGTCTGGCGGGAGCTGTACGAGAAGGCCCTCGAGCCGAGGCTCTTCGAGGAGAGGCCTGGGCGCGACCCAGGTGAGCTGCTGCCCGATGCGACGACGCGGGCTGTGATCCACGCTCTCGAGGCGCGCCGCCCGCGCACGCATTATCCGGTAACGACGCCGACATGGAGCATGATCGCGCTGAAGCGCGTGCTGCCGCCCCGCCTGCTCGACCGGCTTCTCTATCGGACGCAAATGCAAGCATTGCCACCCGCAGCGCGACCGTCCGACGGGCGTGAAGAGACAGCTTCCTGACCCGAAAGCTTGGCCACCCGTGGAGCGCGGTGCAGGACGGTGCGCCGCGGACATGGTGACGCAGGGTGCCCAGGGTACCTCTCGGTGCTAAAGGATGGCGATGACACAAGCACTCACCGGCCTCGGGATCGCCGCCTGCATCGCTGTTGTCGTCGTTCTCGCCGTCGGGATCGGCGGGTTCGGCAGCGGCCGTGCCTCACCCCAGTTTTCGAACCGAATGATGCGGTGGCGGATCATCGCACAGGCGGTTGCAGTCCTCCTTTTGATCGCGCTGGCGCTTGTCACCCAGACTGGGGAATGAGAGACGATTGGGTCGGCGGGCATGGATCGCGTGCCGAGCAGATGAGCGATGACAGGGGGCCGCAATGGTCGTTCTGAACAAGATCTACACGCGCACCGGCGATGCGGGCGAGACGGCGCTTGGCGACGGTACGCGCGTCGCTAAGCATAGCCCGCGGGTCACAGCCTATGGCACGGTCGACGAGATGAACTCGGTGCTCGGCATGGCGCGACTGCACGCCGAGGGCGAGATCGCGGAGGCGATCGCCCGCATCCAGAACGACCTTTTCGACCTCGGTGCCGATCTCTGCACGCCTGACATGGAGCGGGATGCGGAACGCGAATACCCGCCCCTTCGCATAGCACCGCAGCAGGTGGATCGGCTGGAGCACGAGATCGATGCGATGAATGCCAAGCTGCAGCCGCTGCGGTCCTTCATCCTGCCGGGCGGCTCGGCGCTTGCGGCGCATCTGCATCTTTGCCGCACCGTTTGCCGCCGTGCTGAACGGCTGGTGATCGCCCTCTCGGCTGTGGAGGGCGTGAACGAGGCGGCGTTGCGCTTTCTCAATCGCCTGTCGGACTGGTTCTTCGTCGCAGGCCGGATCGCCAATGACGATGGCAAGACGGATATTTTGTGGGTGCCTGGCAAGAACCGGTGAGATGATTTCGTGGGGTGGATCGGGTCTGCGTTCCAAGGATCGCGGCTGGTGCGGTCTGGGGATTCCCTTGCTGATCGTGGGGGCTGCCGCACTGAGTACGCCGGGCGCGGGTTTGGCTGCCCCGGCCGTCTGGCCTGCACCGGATGATGGCACACGGGTCGCACCGATCGGGGCGTTTGCGCCTGCTAGGGCTCCCTCTGCCCCGCCTCGCAATCCAAAGCAGGTGGCAGCACTCGCCAAGGGCACCCGGATTTGCCGGCTGATCGAGGATGCAGCGGAAGAGTTCGGCCTCAACCCTCATTTCTTCGCCAGGTTGATTTGGAAGGAGAGCCGGTTTGACGCCAAGGCGCTGAGCCCGAAGGGCGCGCAGGGGATCGCGCAATTCATGCCGGGGACGGCCAAGCTCGTTGGGCTGAAAGACCCCTGGGACCCGGCGCAAGCGATCCCCGCATCCGCGTCCCATCTTGCGGATCTTCATCGCGCGTTCGGCAACTGGGGCCTTGCCGCCGCCGGCTACAACGCGGGCGCGGGGCGGGTGGAGCGCTTCAAGCGAAACGGCAGGCTGCCCGGCGAGACGCGGGACTACGTGCTCAGCATCACAGGTGAGCCGGCGGAGTATTTCTTGCGGCGGGGGGCGCGGCTGCCCGACCGGCCGCTTGCCAGGGGTGCTGCAAGCTTCGTCGATGCCTGCGCGTCCCTGCCGATCATCCGCACGCGGGCTGCCTTCGCCGGGACGCCACGGCTGCCATGGGGCGCGCAACTGGCCGGCAACATGAACCGCAGCCGAGCCGCCGCGCAGCTGAACCGCGTCAAGCGGCGCTATGCCGCGCTCCTCTCAGGCGTGCCCACGCAGCTTGTGCCGAAACGGGGACCGAGGGGCACGCGGCCGCTATGGTCCGCGCAAGCCGGAGCGCGATCACGGGGTGAGGCCGCGCGCATCTGCAGGCGGATCAAAGCGAGCGGCGGTGCCTGCATCGTGCGGAGAAACTAACCGCCCGGACGGAGTGGACGCGTTTACGTCATCCCCGGGCCCGACCCGGGGATCCATAGATCCGACTGCTTCCGCGTGCCCCAAAGGAACGCTGGATTGTCGGATCAAGTCCGGCAACGACAGACCTTAGCCTTTCGGTCAGACCACTACCGCGATCTCCGGCCAGACCGGACCGCGATGAAGGGGCGGGCTGCAGCTCGTAGGAACCGCCGGCGCCTGCCCCAGACTCGCCTGCGGACGACTCACTCCTTCGGCACGAGATCCGA
>JBCDFC010000117.1:0-14537 GCA_039178805.1 Pseudomonadota bacterium
CATGACACTGCCGACAGTCGCAACGCCCCACAGCGGAGGTTTCGCCCATGCACACGCTCTACGGATATCCCGCTGCCGGGAGCCTTGTGATCGAAGCCGCACTGAAAGAGATCGGCGCGCCCTACCGCTTCGTCCATGTCGCGTTGGAGAAGTGGCCCGACCTCGATCCTGAGTTCAAAGCCGCCAATCCGCGCATGCAAGTGCCGGCGATCCGCTTTGCCGATGGCTCGGTGATGACCGAAAGTGCCGCGATCCTGATCCAACTCGCGGACCTGCACTCCGAGGCGGAACTGGCCCCGCCGCCAGCCACGCCAGAAAGGGCGCAGCTCTTGCGTTGGCTCGTCTTCGTCGCCGTCAACGTCTACGAAGGCGAATTGCGCCGCGCCTATGCCGACCGTTACACGACCGACCCGTCCGGTGCCGAGGCGGTATCGAAATCAGCCGACGATTACGTGCGCTGGCACTACGGTCTCTTCGAGGAGGCGCTCGGAGACGGCCCCTATTTCCTGGGCATGAAAGTAAGCGTGCTCGATCTCTATGTTTGGATGCTGTCGTTCTGGATGCCCGACCGCACGTGGCTCGTTTCCGATTGCCCCAAGACCCATCGCCTGATCGAGACCACAAGCGCCCGACCGAAGATCGCGCCACTACACCAGACGCAGGTCGTAGAAGCCGGCTGACCCAAACGCGACAAAGGAACCGCCGCGCCGCTACACAGGGGCCCGTCTGCACAGGGGCCGTCGCCGCGTCACGACCGGCATCGCTGTACTAGAGCGTCTTCTGACCAGACGCGCTCACGGGGATTGTGTCATTGCCGTGATTGACCCGGCATTCCATCCCCCTCTGCCGTGGATGCCCGGGTCAAGCCCGAGCATGACTTGAGCACATGAGGTCGAAAGGCGCACTAGGGTGATCTGAGCTAACGCCCCCTCGCCCAACCGTCTCGCACAGACGGCCCCGCCGCCTCGATCAGTCGTCGACCGGCGGGAACCAGCTCAGCGATGAGTGATGTAGGGAGATGAGCACCTGCCCCTCCAGCTTGTGATAGGCGAAGGTATAGTCGGCGCGCGTCGCGTTCCCGGTGCCATCGACGAAGGTGTAGTGCCCCATGTCTTTGTACCCCAGGCCCCCGGCCTTCAAGATCGGGCCCGCAGCGCTCTGAAAATCGACGCGCGTCCAGCCGCGCTTCAAGAAGCCGCTGTCATGGGGATAGTTCGGGTCGCCACCTTCGAAATACGAACGCGCCCCTGCCCGATCCAGCCGAATGACATCCGCCAAGGTCGGCTTAAAGAGCAGCGGCTCGTCCGGCACGCCGAAGTCGTAAAGATCCAAGAGATTTTCGACGTCGCGCTCGATGACGTATTTCGCCCAAGCACGCTGAGCAGCGACGACTTCAGCTTTCGTCATGGGCTGAAAGACACGGTCAGCGATGATCGTCACTCCTTTTGGAAGAAGACATCAGGCGCGCGAAGCAATGACCTCCGCTGAGAAAGACTGCATGCAATCCGCGACCCGCGCAAGCTCACAGAGGACCGGCGCCACACATCTCGCGCCACTCTTCAGCGCGGGCGACGACTGGCGGAGATCACAGCTTCAGCGCAAACGCGCTTCGTTCAAGGGCGCGCCGGAAAGCACGCCAAGATCGTAGCTTACCTCGGTAGACGACGAGATCACCTTGCCACGCCGAACCACCGCCAGCCGATGCGCCCTAAGCCGGACAGCCTCGATCGTGTTCGTCGCCTGCAGCAGGACGAAGTTCGCGTCGCACCCCTCCGCAATCCCATAACGCTCCAACCCCATGATCCGGGCTGAGTTCTCAGTCACCGCATCGAAGCACCAAGCCATGTCCTCGACGCTTGAGAGCTGGCCCACATGCAGACCCATGAACGCGATATCCAGCATATCGGCCCTGCCGAGGGAGTACCAAGGATCCATCATGCAGTCCGATCCGAAGCCGACCGTGATGCCCGCGTCGCGCAGCTCGCGAACGCGCGTCAGCCCACGGCGTTTGGGGAAGCTGTCATGCTGCCCCTGCAGCATGATGTTGATCGCTGGATTCGGAATGGCGTGCACACCCGCTTCAGCGATCAGCGGGATCAGCTTCGAGACATAGTAGTTGTCCATCGAATGCATCGAGGCGAGGTGCGATCCGGCCACGCGACCCTGCATTCCCAGACGCTGGGTCTCGAAGGCCAAGGTCTCGATATGCCGGCTCAGCGGATCGTCGCTCTCATCGCAATGCAGATCGACCATCAGCCCGCGCTCGGCAGCGATCTCGCACGCGATCCGCACGCTCTCTGCGCCATCGGCCATCGTACGCTCGAAATGCGGAATGCCTCCGACCACGTCCACACCCAGGTCGAGCGCCCGGACCGTGTTCTGCATCGCCGCCGGATCGCGGAGGAGACCGTCCTGCGGAAACGCTACGAGCTGCAGGTCGATATGATCCTTGACCTTCTCGCGGACATCGAGGAGCGCGCGCACGCCCTTCAAGGCGTCATCGCATGTGTCGACATGGCTGCGGATCGCGCCGATCCCTTTCGCAATCGCCAACTCGCAGTATCGAAGGGCGCGCTCGGCGATGTCCTCAACCGACTGGACCGGTTTCAGCTCTCCCCAGAGCGCGATGCCCTCAAGCAGCGTGCCGGAGACATTCATCCGCGGCGTGCCCAGCGAAAGCGTCGCGTCCATGTGGAAATGCGGATCCACGAAGGGCGGCGACAAGAGATACCCTTTCGCATCGATCTGCTCGCCGGCCTCGGCCGCGATCCCTGGTCCGACCGCCGCAATCGCGCCGTCCTTGCAGGCGACATCTACCCTCGTGCGACCGTCCGGCAGCGTCGCGTTACGCACGATGAGGTCGAACATCCTGACCGCCTTAAGCTGATTTCCCCGGCCTCTCTGTTAATGCATGCCCGGCCCACGGTCGACGGACGTGCCGCTTTCCCGATTGTCGCTTCAGCACCGGCCCGGACAACGCTTGAACCGGTGACGCAGTCACGCCCAGACCCTTCGAGCACCACCCCGCCAAATACCGACCGCAACGAAATCTTAGAGTAACTGAGCCCTTATCGCTGCACGGGTGAGGCTCCCGGGAATCGGGTTCGCCGCCATCCGGCGCATGATCGATACCGTCGAGCCCAGCAGCCTTGAGCTGCCTGTCCCACGCCGTAAGCTCTTCGATACCGGGGCTTGAGGTTTCTCCGAACTAGGCGCATCAGCCACCGGCACCCGCGCGAGAGGAAGTAGATGACGATCACCCTGCATCAGCATGACCTGCCCGATGGGCTCGATCTCGGCCCCGCCGTGGCGGTCGATTGCGAGACCATGGGGCTCGATCCGCATCGCGACCGGCTCTGCCTCGTGCAGCTTTCGGGGGGTGACGGGAACGCCCATCTCGTCCAGGTCCATCGCGACCGTCAGCCGGCACCCAATCTTTCGCGCATGCTGGAGGATCCGGCGGTCCTAAAACTCTTCCATTTCGGCCGTTTCGACATTGCAGCGCTCGCCAATGCCTATGGGGCGGTTGCGCGGCCGGTCTACTGCACCAAGATAGCGTCCAAGCTCGTGCGCACCTTCACCGATCGCCACGGGCTCAAGAATCTGTGCCAGGAGCTGATCGGCGTCGATATCTCCAAGCAGCAGCAGAGCTCGGACTGGGGCGCGGAGACGCTGGAGGAGGCGCAACTGGATTATGCCGCCTCCGACGTCCTATATCTGCATCGTCTGAAGGCGGTGCTGGACGAGAGGCTCGCCCGCGAAGGGCGGGTGGCGCTGGCGGCGGCCTGTTTCGGCTTCCTGCCGGACCGGGCGATGCTCGATCTCGCGGGCTGGCCCGAAACGGATATCTTCTCGCACTGACCCGCACGGCGCGGGCCGGGCGGGACCCCCAAGGCGCCAGGACGGCGCCACGGGCGGGAGGGTGCATGGCCGACGCGACCTGGAAGAAGCCGGGAACTCCTGAGGAGCGCGACCGCGCCCTCGCGGCCGGACGTCGGGTCCTCGCGCTCGAGGGCGAAGCGCTCAGCACCTTCGGGCGTAGCCTCGACGACAGTTTCGCCGACGCGGTCGACCTCATCATGGGCGTTCAGGGTCGCGTCGTCGTCTCGGGCATGGGCAAGTCCGGCCATGTGGCGCGCAAGATCGCGGCCACCTTCGCCTCCACCGGCACGCCCGCGCAGTTCGTCCACCCGGCCGAGGCGAGCCATGGCGATCTCGGCATGGTCACGCCGACGGACGTGGCACTCGTGCTATCGAACTCGGGCGAGACCAAGGAGCTTGCAGACATCGTCGCCCATACGAGGCGTTTTTCGATCCCGCTGATCGGCGTCGCCTCGCGCCCCGGATCGACGCTCCTTCGCCAGGCCGACATCGCCCTCGTCCTGCCCCATGCGATGGAGGCAGGGCCCGAGGGCGCGCAGGCCGTCGCGCCAACCACCTCGACCACGCTCACCATGGCCCTCGGCGACGCGCTCGCCATGGCGCTGATGGAGCGGCGGGAGTTCACGCTCGACCGCTTCCGCACCTTCCATCCGGGCGGCAAGCTCGGCGCTCAGCTCGTCAACGTCTCCGACATCATGGGCGGACCTGATCGCTTGCCTCTCGTCGCACCCGAGACACCGATGGCGGAAACCCTGATCGTCATGTCCGAAAAGGGGTATGGCTGCGCCGGCGTCGTCGATCCCCGTGGCCGGCTCGTCGGCGTGATCACGGACGGCGATCTCCGCCGGCAGCTCGATGGGCTGATGGAGAAGCGCGCGGGCGAGATCGCGACGCCCAATCCCCGCACCATCGCCCCCGACCGTCTGGCGCAGGAGGCGGTGGCGGAGATGAGCGGGCGCGGGCGGCAGCGCAAGGTGACCTTCCTCTTCGTCACCGAACCCGACCGGCCCGATCTCCCCGTCGGCATCTTGCATCTGCATGATTGCCTGCGCGCAGGTGTGGAGGCGGCAGGATGACCCTACGCGGTGAATACCGGCCCGAGCGGATCGCCGCTGTGCGGGAGGCCCGCCAAGCCCGCCTCGACCGCTATTCGAGATTTGTGAAGGTCCTGCGGATCGCCCTGCCCATCGGCGCGCTCTGCGCCATCGCGCTCATCTTCCTCGCGGGTCGGGAACGGGCGGGGCTCGAGGATCTGCTCTCGACCGAGGAACTCGCCCGGCTCGGCGCGGGTCTCAGGCTCGACAGCCCGCGCTTCGCAGGGGCGACGGACACGGGCGACCCATTCGTGCTGAGCGCCACGACCGCCACGCCGGACGGCCCCCTTGCCGACGAGATCGCGCTCGATGCGCCCAAGGGCACCTTGACCCTCGAAGGCGGCCAGGTTCTCGAAGCCGTCGCGCACCAGGGCATGATGTACCGCTCGGATGAGCAACTCATCCTCGGCGGCGGGGTCGAGATCACCACCTCCGACGGCTATCGGTTCGTCGCCCCGGACGTGACCCTCGATCTGGCCGGCAAAGGGGCGGAGGCGACGGGCAGCGTGCTCGGCACCGGCCCGCAAGGCAGCATCGCCGCCGACAGCCTCACCATCACCGGCGCGGAAAGCGGTCTCGGCACCGCCAAGCTCTTCTTCAAGGGTAGCGTCCGGGTGCTGTTCACACCGAAACAGAAGGGCTAGGGTACGCGCGCGCCTCAGCGTCGCGTGGACAAGGGAGAAGAAGGTGCAGAATTCCAGGTGCCCGAACCGGGCGGCCGCCCTGATCCCGATGGCCATGGCCCTCGTCCTCGGAGCGACCGCCGCGCTCGGCCAGGCCAACAGCCCCTTCGGCGGCTTCAAGCACGACAACACGCAGCCGATCGAGATCACCTCCGACGCGCTCGAAGTGCAGCAGGCGAACAATATCGCGATCTTCACGGGTGAGGTAATCGCGGGCCAGGGCACCCTCCGCCTCACCGCCGACCGGGTCGAAGTATTCTACGATCGCGAGGAGACGCAGGGCGACACGGGCGCGATCAAGCGCCTCCGCGCCGAGGGCAACGTGCTCCTCTCCAACGGCTCCGAAACCGCCAAGGGCGCTTGGGGGGAGTATGACGTTGTCGCCGGCATGATGCGCATGGGCGGCAGCGTGATCCTCACCCAGGGCGCAAACGCCATCAATGGTGAGAGCCTGGTGATCGACCTCAATGCCGGCACCGGCCGGGTCGAAGGCGGGGGCAGTGCTGGCGGCCGGGTCAAGAGCGTGTTCAGCCCCAGCAGCCCCAGCAGCTCCGACAGCAACACCAACTGAACCATGGACGCACGGCCCGTCATCGGCACTTCCGCCCCGCCGCTCCGCGCGGTGCATGACGGGCTGGTGATCCGCGGCCTTGGCAAGGCCTATCGCCGCCGCCCGGTGGTGCGAGATGTCTCCTTCACGCTCGAGCGGGGAGAGGTCGTGGGCCTCCTCGGCCCCAACGGCGCGGGTAAAACGACCTGTTTCTACATGGTGATCGGCCTCGTGCCTGCGGATACGGGCGAGATCCATGTGGACGGCGTCGATGTCTCGCTCCTGCCCATGTACCGCCGCGCCCGCATGGGCCTCGGATACCTGCCGCAGGAGGCCAGCATCTTCCGCGGCCTCTCGGTCGAGGACAACATCCTCTCGGTTCTCGAGCTTTCGATCCGCGACCGGCAGATGCGCGCGCAGGCACTCGACTCGCTCCTTGGCGAATTCTCGATCACCCATCTCCGCCGCGCCCCCGCCTCGGCCCTTTCAGGCGGCGAACGCCGCCGGGTCGAGATCGCCCGATGCCTCGCCTCGAACCCGCGTTATGTCCTTCTGGACGAGCCTTTCGCCGGCGTGGACCCCATCGCCGTCGGCGACATCCGCGACCTGGTAAGCCATCTCAAGGACCGGGGGATCGGAGTTTTAATCACAGACCATAATGTTCGGGAGACGTTAGAGATCATTGACCGGGCATACATCTTGCATGATGGTCACGTCCTCATGAGCGGGACGCCGGCCGAGGTCGTGCGGGACGACGCCGTGAGGCGCGTCTATCTGGGTGAGAGCTTCCGCATCTAAGAGCCCCTCAACGGGCCGCGACGGCGGAGAGAGATATGCAAGGCCTGCGACTGGAGCTCAGGCAGACCCAGCAGCTCGTAATGACCCCACAGCTGCAGCAGGCGATCCGCCTCCTGCAGATGACCAATCTCGAACTCGAAGCCCATGTGGCGACCGAGATCGAGAAGAACCCGCTGCTGGAGCTTGTCGACGGCACCAGCGATGCCGATGCGGCCGATGCAACGCCACCATCGACGGTCAGCGACGATAGCTCAGCCCAAGACAGCCCCAGCGATGACCCAGGCGATGGCCCCGGCGATCGCCCCAACAACGGCCCCGGCGACGACCCTGCCGCCGCGTTGCAGGAGTTCGACACCTCGCTCGCGGCGGAGAACCTGCACGACATGCCACTCCGTCGCGAAGCACCGCTGCCGCTCAGCGGCGCCGGTACCGGGATCGGCGCGGCCGGCGGGGCTGAGCTGCCGGAGCGCCCGGCCAACGGACCGGATCTCCGCAGCCATCTCTCGGCGCAGCTTCGCCAGATGCGCGCCCCATCGCATGCCACCACCATCGCCCTCTGCCTCGTCGAAGCGCTCGAGGATGACGGCTATCTGCGCGAACCGCTCCAGATGCTCGCCCTCCGCCTCCGGGTCGCACAGGCCGAGGTCGAGGAAGCGCTCACGCTCCTGCAGCGATGCGACCCTACGGGCGTCGGCGCCCGCGATCTCGCCGAATGCCTCTCGCTGCAGTTGGCTGAGCGTGACCGGCTCGATCCCATGATGCGCGCGCTCCTCGCCAATCTCGATCTTCTGGCGCGTGGCGATGCGCGCCGCCTCGCCACAGCAACCGGGGCCGAGCCCGAGGATATCGCCGACATGCTCGCCGATCTCCGCCGCCTCGACCCACGCCCGGGCACCCGCTACGCCGCCGAGGAGCCGCTGCCCCGCGTGCCGGACGTCCTCCTCGCCCGCGCCCGCGACGGCGGCTGGGAGATCACGCTCAACCCAGAGACGCTGCCACGGGTGCAGATGGACGAGACTTTCATGCTCCGCCTCGACAGCAAGGGCCGCGAATGCGATCGTTGGATCGCGGAACGTCGGTCCGAGGCGCAGTGGCTCCTCCGATCCATGGCCAAGCGCGCCGAGACGATCCTGACCGTCACACGCGAGATCGTGCGCGCCCAAGGCGCCTTCTTCGACGAGGGCCCATCGGGTCTCCGCCCGCTTACCCTCCGCCGCGTGGCCGAGGAGACGGGACTGCACGAATCGACCGTCAGCCGGGTCGCCGCCAACAAGCTCATCGCCACCCCCCGCGGCGTCTTCGAGCTGAAGTTCTTCTTCATGAATGCCGTCGGCGACGATACCGAGATGGCCGCCGAGACCGTTCGCCAGCGCCTCCGCGCCCTTGTCGCCTCGGAAGAGGCGGAGGAAGTCTTCTCAGATGATGAGCTTGTCCAGCGCCTCCGCGCCGAGGGTATCGATATAGCAAGACGAACCGTTGCGAAGTACCGCAAGATGTTGCGCATCCCGTCCTCGGTGGAACGACGCCGCCGCAAGGCCTTCGCCTGAGCGCCACATTCGCGCCGATTCCCAAAGGCCACATAGGGGCGCTAGTCTGGCAGACCGACGAGTCGCGCCGCCCGGCAGAATCGATCCCGGCATCGTGCCGCGGCTCCGCATCAGGTCACCCGCCCGGGCGGCCAAGACGAACTGGCAGGAGTTGCCATGCATATCAAAGTCTCCGGCAAGCACATGGATGTGGGTCAAGCGCTCACCACCCATGTCGAGGATCGCCTAACCCAAGCGGTCACCAAATATTTCGATCGTCCGACGGGGGCCAAAGTCGTGCTGTCGCGCGACCCAAAGAACTTCTTCCGCTGCGAGGCCTCGGTCGATCTGGCGACGGGCCTGCACGCACAGGCGCAGGGTCATGATCCAGAGGTCTACGCAGCCTTCGAACAAGCAGCCGAGCGCATCGAGAAACAGATCCGCCGCTACAAGCGCCGCCTCAAGAACCATCACCAGAAGGGTCACGATGCGATTGATCTCGTCGCCGCTTCGTCCTACGTGATCGAGCGTGTCGACGACGAGGTAGAAGAAGCCACCGAGGCGGACGACTCTCAACCGGTGATCATTGCGGAAACGCAGATGCAGCTTGCGACACTAAGTGTGAGCGACGCGGTCATGCGCATGGAGTTACAGCACGCTCCCTTTCTCGTGTTCCGCAACAGGGCGAACGGGCGTTTTAACGTCGTGTTCCAGCGCGATGATGGAAACATCGGCTGGCTGGATCCCGAGATCAGCGATAACTGAGAGGCGCAAAGCCCATTAGAGAGCCGTGGCCATAAGGCCGGTAACGATGCGGGTTGGAAACGAACCATGGAAATGAGCGAGCTGATCGTCCCGGAAGCGATTCTCCCGGCCGTGAAGTCGACCAGCAAGAAGCACGTCTTTCAGGAGATCGCGGCGCGCATGGGCGATGCCTATGGGCTTGATGCCCGTCGGATCTTCGAGGGCCTGAACGCGCGTGAGCGACTGGGCTCCACCGCCATGGGTTACGGCGTGGCCATCCCGCATGCCCGGCTCGAAGGGCTTGACCGGATCGTCGGCCTCTTCGCACGGCTCGACAAACCGATCGATCTCGACGCGGCCGACGGCAAGGGCGTGGACCTCATCATGGTGCTGCTCGCGCCGGAGAACGCCGGCGCCGATCACCTCCGCGCCCTCGCCAAAGTCTCCCGCCTGCTGCGCGATGCGGGCCTGCGGGCAAAGCTGCAGCAGACAGCCACCTCGACGGCACTCTACGCACTCCTGACAGAACCCGCCGCCTCCCGCGCCGCCTGACGGAGCGGTCTGGGAGCACGAGCCTCGCCAAGGGCGCCGGGTTTGGCGCCAGCACATGCTCCCGAGCGCCCCCACTCACGACAGGATTGCGTGAGTCGGGAAAACGAGAGGCTAACAACGCCACCCACAAGCGCGGCAGTGTTGCCGAATTGGCGTAGGCAGCGTTCGGTTTTTCTCAGAGGGCAGCTATCAAGACCGGCATCGCCCGCGTCTGCCACAGCATCATGGTCGATGCAGCGCTATTCCCGGGTTCAAAGCGGTCGATTGGGGTCTTCGCGTCGCGGGAGCGCCCTTCGCCTGGTTCTATCACCTCAAACGATGTGCTGACGGGTCTTCTGTTGTGCGGGGACGCTTTGCGGTGGTCCACTCGTCTGGTCGCATGTTTGGTGGCTCGATCTGGTTCCGCTCCCGCAACACGGCGGTTCTACGACCTCGAAGCGGCCGCTGGTAGTTCGCCTTGGCGCGAACCAGCCCCCGCGCCATAGCGATGCCTTCAGTGCACGCTGCGTGGCTCCATGTCGTTCTGACGGGCGAGTGCGAAGGCAACCGACCGGTTCGGCGCGAGCGCCAGCACGCGGCCGGCTTCGTCATGGAGCGAGTAGAACGGCCCTGGCGCTGTCTTCAGCTCATCCGGCAGGTTGTCCCGCATCGCTTCGCGCACATAGACAATCGGCTGCCCCGTGTTCTGCCCTGTGGTCTGGCCCGTGGTCTGCCCCGCGGTCTGCTTCGTCGCTTGCTTCGTTGTCATCTCGCTACTCCCCTCAAACCTTCGCCGCGATCTCGATCGTCTGCACTGTGGGTTCCGGCTGCTCTCTCATCAGGTCGATATGAAGGAGACCGTTTTCAAGCTGTGCCCCCTCGACCTGGACATGTTCCGCCAACACGAAGTTGCGCTGAAATTGCCGGGCAGCAATGCCGCGATGCAGATATTCGCGCCCATCCGCATCCTCCTGACGGCCGCGCACGCAAAGCTGGCCGTCCTCGACCGTGATCGCGAGATCGGCCTCACGAAACCCTGCGACGGCAAGCGTGATGCGGTAATGATCCTCACCCACCAGCTCGATATTGTAGGGAGGATAACCATCGCCACCCGATTTCGCGCTCCGCTCCATCAAGCGGTCGAGCTGTTCGAAGCCGAGCATGTTCGGATAGGCGGCAAAGAAAGGTCTCGTCATGGGACGTGTCCTCGATCCTCAAGCGGCATCGTTCGCGGGGCCCGATCATCGGCACCCTGCGTCAGCATGATATGGGTGCCGATCCGCGCCGGCTCAACCGCATGACTGGACGGGCAATGACGGAGAGCGAAAACGAGCGGGCGCTCCGGGTGGCCCTTGGCGGGTTCCTCGCGCTCGTGGCCGCGATGGGGATCGGCCGTTTCCTGTTCACGCCAGCGCTGCCGATGATGCCGGGTCTGGGGCCGGTCGAGGCGGGCTATGTGGCGAGCGCGAATTTCGCCGGTTACCTCGCAGGCGCGTTGCTCGGCGCGCTCCCGGCGATGACGGCGCGGGCCGGTAAGGTCCTTCTGGCAGCACTCGCACTCAGCGTACTGACGACGGGCGCCATGACGATCACGACAACGCCCCTGGCATGGGCGCTCCTGCGCTTTGCTGGTGGGCTCGCGAGCGCCTGGGTCCTGGTCACGGCATCGACGCTGGTGACGGCGCGGCTTGCCGCGGCTGGGCGAGCGGAGCTCTCAGCACTCCATTTCGCAGGTGTCGGCGGTGGGATCGCGCTATCGGCGCTCCTGGCGTCGCCGCTCTTGGTGGGTGCTGAGGACTGGGGGGTTGTTTGGCTGGTCGGTGCGGGGGCCGCTCTGCTGGCCGGGTGCGGCGCGGTGCTCCTCATCCCGCGGCAGAGTGCGGCCCTGCAGGCCATCGGCAAGACGTCGGTTGACGCGCCCATCGGATCGCTCTGGCGTCTCGTCACGGCCTACGGGGCCGTCGGTTTCGGCTATGTGATCACGGCCACCTTTATCGTCGCGATCCTGCGCGAGGGCGGCGGCAGCCGGACGGCCGAGGCCGCGGTCTGGGGTTTGGTCGGCCTTGCAGCCATGCCATCCATCCTGCTCTGGCGCCTGGCTGCGATGCGCGTGGGCACGATCAGGGCGATGCAGGTCGCAATGCTGGTGGAGGCGTTTGGGATCGCGGCGGGCGCACTTCTCGGAGGCACCGCGGCCCTTGCCGTGGCCGCGTTCTGCCTCGGCGCGACCTTCATGGCGCTCACCGCGATCGGGCTACAGGAAGCCGTCCGACGCGCGCCAGGCAGGGCGCAGACGGTGATCGCGCTTATGACGGCGGCATTCGGTCTGGGCCAGATTGTCGGGCCGGCGCTGGCTGGATGGCTCCGCGCCGAGACTGGCAGCTTCACCGCACCAACTATGCTGGCAGCGGCGGTCCTCCTCGGCGGCGCGATGGTTCTGTGGCCGATGGAAAAGAAGCGATAACGCGCTTGGTTGAGAGACGCTCCCGAGCGCCCCCTCCCACGACATGACTACCTGAGTCGTGCGAACGAAGCGCTAACGACACTGGCGAAGACTGCATAACCGTTGCGCCGCGAGGAACAGCACCGAACGCTCATTGTTAACCCGAACGACGCTAGAATGTCGTGGGTGGGCGCGGCGCCGACCATGCGAGAGCTGAGCCTGCGAGAGACGTCTTCGTGTCGGGACCAAGTCGCCGTCTTGGGTCGTCAAGTCGTCATGGGCGCCAGTATGTCGGTCGCCTGCGGTCGTCTTTTGGAAGGGTGACCAATGCTCTTGCGGATTGCGCCGTGCTTCGCCGCTAGACAGAGAGGCTGTGATCCGCGCGGCCACCATGGGCCGCCGACCAGGCGAGAGGGCTGGAGAGGAACGCTTCCAACTGGCCAAGGGCTGCGGGGCTGAAACGCTCGGCCATCCTGGCTTCATCCAGGATGTCCTGCCAGGTCGCGAGCGCGTGGAGCTGGATGCCACGCGCGGCCAGTCGCTCGGGCACTTCCGGGAAAATCGAGTAGTAGAAGAGCACCACCGTATGGGCACATTCCGCGCCTGCTTCGCGCAGCGCCTCCACGAAATTGACCTTCGAGCCGCCATCCGTGGTGAGATCCTCCACCAGCAGCACCCGCGCGCCCTCACTGAAATGCCCCTCGATGCGGGCGCCCCGGCCGAACCCCTTCGGTTTCTTGCGGACATAGAGCATCGGTAGGCCCAGCCGCTCAGCGATCCAGGCGGCGAAGGGGATGCCCGCTGTCTCGCCCCCTGCAATCGCGTCGAAGCGTTCAACGCCCGCGTCGCGCGCCCACAGCGCGCAGGCCGCATCCATTGCCGCCGACCGGGCGCGGGGGAAGGAGATCACGCGACGACAGTCAATGTAACAGGGGCTTACGAGGCCTGAGGTCAGCTTGAAGGGCGGCACAGCCGTATCGTCCGCGTCCACAGGACCGTCGACCGCGCGGATATCCACGGCACCGATATCGAGCAGCATCCGCGCCGTGGCGCGGGCGGGCGTATCCTCGGTCATGCGGCCTCCTCGACGTGCCAGTTGGGGGGAAAGCGAGGGTCGAAGACCGTCACGGGCCCCTCGCCCCTCTCGACCACCCCCGTCTCGACCGGCCCCGTCTCGACCGCGGGGAGCTGCGGCCAGGGCGGCTGCCAGGGCGCGCCTTTGGTGAGCGGCACGAGGTTCGGCATCATGATAGCCCGGCCGAGAGCCGCGAGGCTCGGCCCCGCGATGGCCGCCAGCATCGGTCCGTCGCGGAGATGCATGTGCCCGTTGTCCAGGCGGCGGATCGTAAGGCGCTCGATCATTCTCGCACGCGCGGCTCCGCACCTCAGCGGCGCAAGAAGCCAACCTTTTCATAGGCTTCGGCGAGCACAGGCTGCGCGATGGCATTGGCGCGCTCGGCGCCCTCGGCCAGAACGCGGTCGATCTCGACCGGGTCGGCGTCGAGCCGGCGCACCTCCGCCGCGATGGGTGCGAGATGCGCGACCGCGACCTCTGCGAGGGCCGGCTTGAAGGTACCGAAGCCCTGACCGCCGAACTCTCGCAGCACGTCCTCGGCGCTCCGACCCGTCAGGGCCGCGAAGATGCCGACGAGGTTGCGCGCCTCGGCCCGTCCCTCGAGCCCATCGGGCGTCTCGGGCAGCGGCTCGGGATCGGTCCGCGCCTTGCGGATCTTGGCCGCGATCGTGTCCGCGTCGTCCGTGAGGTTGATGCGCGACATGTCCGACGGGTCGGATTTCGACATCTTCTTCGTCCCGTCACGCAGGCTCATCACCCGCGGCGCCGGCCCGCCGATCAGGGGCTCGGGCAAGGGAAAGAAATCCTCGGCATCGTAGTCGAGGTTGAACTTGGTCGCGATATCGCGGGCAAGCTCCAGATGCTGCTTCTGATCCTCGCCCACAGGCACATGCGTCGCCTTATAAGCCAAGATATCGGCCGCCATCAGCGCGGGGTACATGTAAAGTCCGCCCGAGACGTTCTCCCGGTCCTTGCCCGCCTTGTCCTTGAACTGCGTCATGCGGTTCAGCCAGCCGAGGCGGACGACGCAGGAAAGCACCCAGCCAAGCTCCGCATGGGCAGAGACGGCGGACTGGTTGAAGAGGATAGAGCGCTTGGGGTCGAGCCCGCAGGCGATGTAGGTCGCGGCCAGCGCACGGGTCGCGCGGCGCAGCGCCTCGGGCTCCTGCCAGACCGTGATCGCATGGAGATCGACGATGCAGTAGATCGTC
>JBCDFC010000118.1:0-14500 GCA_039178805.1 Pseudomonadota bacterium
GGCGCTGCGATCGTCGAGACCGATTTCTCGGTGGAGGCGGGCGCCCGCAGCGATCTCGAAGTCGTCATGAACTCGGCCATGTTGCAGGTCGAGGCGACCTTGCAGGAGGGCGGGCCAGCAATCGGAAAAGGGGTGTTCTGGCGTCTCTTGAGCGAGAAGGCCGATCTTTCCGGCAATCGCAAAGAGATCGCCGCGAGCGGGTCACAGAAGGCCCAGATGGTGGTCCCGGCCGGCGGCTACATCATTCGCGCGCGCTATGAAGGCGAAGAGCACGATTTCCCCATCGCGCTGACGGCGGGCGAGGTGAAGGAGATGACCGTCCTCATCGAGCGCTGAGAACGGCTCGTTCCAGCCGTCAGAACGGCATCGGATGTGCGCGGTACGCGGCGCCAAGCTCGGACATCACCTCGTCGCTTAGGGTGATGTCCTTCCCTTTGGCGATGTGGTCGAGTTGCGCAATCGTCGTCGCGCCGAAGATCGGGATGCAGGGGAACGGCCGCTGCAGGCAGAAGGCCATGGCGAGATGTACGGGATCGATCCCATGCGTCTCGGCAACCGCCAGGAACGCCCTAACGGCCGCGTCGAGCCGGGCCGACTGTCGCGGGGAGCCGCCCGAAATCGCATGGCGTGAACCCTGCGGCAGCGCGCCGTCGAGATACTTCCCGGTCACGAACCCAGTCGCGAGCGGTGAGAAGGCGAGCAACGTGACGTCCTCGTTATGGCCAAGCTCGGCCATGTCGCCGTCATAGGGCATGCGGCAGAGGGGCGAGTACTCGTTCTGGATCGCGGCGATGCGCGGACCGCCGACACGCTCACCGGCGGCGAGCCACTGCGCCGTGCCCCACGCGCTTTCGTTCGAGAGCCCGAAGGCGCGGATCTTGCCCTCGTCGACGAGGTCCTTCAGCGCGCCCATCACGTCTTCCATATGCTGGATGGTCGTCGCGCGATCCTGCTGTGCCGGATCGTAGGTCCAGATCTGTCGGAAGTGGTACGAGCCACGGTTCGGCCAATGAAGCTGATAGAGGTCGATATGATCGGTCTGCAGGCGCCTCAGCGAGCCCTCGCACGCCTCTCGAATGACATTGCCATCGACCAGCAGCCCCTCGCGCACGAAGGAGCCGTTCTGACCCGCACATTTCGTGGCGATCACATAGTCCGCGCGCCGGCCGCTCTTCGCGATCCAGCGGCCGATGATTTCTTCTGTAAGGCCCACGGTTTCTTTCAGGACCGGGTTCACCGGGTACATCTCGGCCGTGTCCAGGAAATCGATGCCGTGGTCGAGGCTGGCGTCGAGCTGCCGGAAGCTCTCAGCTTCATCGGTATTGGTGCCAAAGGTCATCGTGCCGAGGCAAAAGGCGCTTACCTCGATGCCGGTACGGCCGAGCGTGGTGCGTCGCATATGGGGGACTCTCGCAGGATTTTCTAAGCGATAGCAGCCAGGCCGGGGCCGGCAAAGAGGTAATCGCGTGCCCTCTATCCGAGCCATATGCCCCAAGCCCGCACCGCACGCCGTTCGCATGGGGCGGTGCGGTCCGGGCGTTAGCCGAGGGCCCGCCTGCGGCGGAGCGGTTCGGATTCCACCGCCATCCGCTGAAAGTACTTCAGATGCCCGATGGCTTCGGCAAAGGCCTCATGGGCGGGCTTGCGCTCAAGATAATCCATGAGCCGATAGAGATTGATCGGTTGCTTCACGATGAGCGCCTTGATCCGCGCGACAGCCGCATCCAGCGCGTAGTTGTCGATGAACTGACAAGCGGTCTGCGTCGGCGTCAGAATGTAGAAATCCTGCGCGCGTTTCTCCGTATAGCGCGTGATGTCGAAGGGAGAGGCGCCTAGGGCGTGGAACTTAGGGATCAGAAAGCGGATGTCTTCGCTCTGATGCACAAGCACAGTCCCCGACTTCTGCCTGAAGCCGAGGGCGCGAAGCTTGTCGATCGCGTGTCGACGCATGGCAGGCGACAGCATGTCCGCATCGGCCCGGTCGTAACGCGTATCGTCGAAGACGGAGAGCAGGTTCAGGTCTCGGTCGGCGAAGTAGAGATAGACACCGAGATCCGCGGTGCGCGCGTCCTCACCAACCTCAACCTCTCGCTCGGGCGCGCCGAGGAGATACTGCATGACCGTCGCTGACATCAGAAACCCGCTCTCATGGTTCCAGCGGTACGGTACCCAGCAGAGTACGTCGATGATGCGGATCGTCGCCCCGATCCAGACTGCTCAACTTCGAACCCTCGCCTGGACGAGCCCGCGCACCCATGGCGCTAGAGACGGGGATCGACCGGCTCACTCTCCAGCGCGAGCACGCCGAGGGCGCACTGATGCACCCTGGCGAGCGGGGCACGCTCGACGAAGCGGCTCAGGCCCTCGTGACCCAGTCGAAACTCTCGATCCGCAAGGGAGAACTTTCGGCCGAGACCGCGATTGCGCAGGCGCTCGATGTTCTCCGGCAGGTCGTAGTCCGGGCCGTAGATGATACGCAGATAGTCGCGGCCTCGAACCTTCATTGCGGGCTGCACCAACCCCTTCTCGCCGCGGGCAAGGAAGGCGGTGGGTTTGAGGACCATGCCCTCACCGCCCTTCTCCGTATGCTCGACCCACCAGGCGATCAGCGCCTCGCGATCCGCCTCGCTCCCAGCGTCGAGACGCCGCCATCCCGTTGTCTGCAGGATCGGATCCTGTGCTGCCAATCGGCCGAGCGTCTCCATATGCCAGACATGGCTCTGATCTGCGAAGACCCGTCCCTCGGCCGCGAGTAGATGGAAGGGTGCGATCCGGAGCGCGTCGATGTTCTCCGCCTCCCAGCAATAGCCGTCGATCGTCTGACCCATGCGAAGGGCGTTGTCGCGCTTGCGCTCAGCCCTGGCCTGCAACGCGGCCAGACCTTCGGCCGGCGGTGCGGCAGCGAGGCGTTCGATGAGCGCCTCCGCCGACTGCTGAGCGGCGGCGACCGTCGGGCGGTACTGCCGCCGCAAGAGCTCCTGCGCTTTCGCGGACCACGGCATGATCTCCGCGTCGAGGAGCAGCCAATCCGTGCCGAGCTCCTGCCAAAGCCCCGCCGCCGAAGCCGCTTGCGCAGTGCGCGCAACGACGGCTGCCTCCTCGGCCTCATCCTTGAAGAACGGACGGCCCGTGCGCGTGTAGATGACGCCCTGCTTGCCATCCTCCGTCCCGAACCGCGCGGCCGCAGCCTCCGCATCGCGCGCCACGACCAGAAGCGCGCGCGAGCCCATATGCTTCTCCTCCGCCACCAGATCGGTGACGCCGAGGCCGGCATAGTGGTCGAGCGCCTGTGCCGGATGCTCGAGGAACGCGCCCTCCGGCGCTGTCGGGCAGGCCGCCATCGTGGGCGGCATATAGATCAGCCAGCGGGGATCGACGGCAAAGCGGCTCGCAACCTCGAGCGCTGCGAGCGCGTTTTCCTCGGGCACGATTACGGTCCCGCCGAGGCGCGTCTCGATCCGCTGCTTCACCGCGAAGTCGTCGAAATAGAGGAGGCGGTCGTGATCTTGCTGTGCCGTCAGTGCGCGGCCCGGATCGAGCGGTTTCGCAGGTTCTGCATATTGCCGCGCGGCGGGAACCGACACGGTCTCACGCTCGGGCCAGCGGAGCGCCGTGAGCTTACCACCGAAGACGCAGCCCGTGTCGATATCGATGGTGGCGTTCAGCCACTCCGCCTCCAGCACCGGCGTGTGACCGAAGACGACATCGGCGCGGCCGCGGTAGTCGCGCGCCCATTCAAGACGCACGGGCAGGCCGAACTCATCGATCTCACCCGTCGTGTCGCCGAACATCGCAAAACTGCGCACTGCCGCCGAGCCCCGCCCGTGCATCTCTTCCTTGAGCCCCGCGTGCGCGATGACGAGGTCACCGCCGGCAAGCCACTGGTGCGAGCGGAGGTTGTAGATGAACTCCGAGACCTGCTTGCGAAACGCCGCAGAGCACCCCTCCAGCTCGGCCGCCGTCAGATCGAGGCCATGGTTGAGCTGCACTTTCCGGCCCTTCAGCCACTTATTCAGCTTGAAGTCGTGGTTGCCGACGACGCAGCGGCCCGAGCCTTCGGCGCACATGCCCATCACGAGGCGCAAACAGTCCACATTGCGTGGCCCACGGTCGGTGAGGTCGCCCACGAAGAACGCGGTTCGCCCAGCCGGATGCCGCGCCCGGATCGGGTCCTCTCCGGGCTCGAATGCGTCGATCTCATAGCCGAGCTTGCCGAGCAGCTCAGCCAGTTCATCGAAACAGCCATGCACGTCCCCGATGATGTCGAAGGGCCCGTGCTCCTGCCGCCGATCGGTCCAGAGCGGCTCGCGCTGGATCTCGAGCGCGTCGACCTCCTCGGGCGAGCGCATGACGTGGATGTTGCGGAAGCCCTCCTTCTCGAGCCCGCGCAGGCCCCGGCGGAGCGCCTTCGCATGATTCCGCGCCACATGTGGCCCGAAGCTCCGGTTCTCCCGATCCTGATTGCGCGCGTGGCAGAGATCCGGATCGATATCGAGCACCAGGGCCACAGGCAGTGCATGGTGACGGCGGGCGAGCGCGACGAGACTGGCGCGATCCTCTCGCCGGACCGAGGTCGCATCGACCACTGCGAGCTTGCGCCGCCTCAGCCTAACGCCAGCCGTGTAGCGCAAGAGTTCAAAGGCATCGTCCGTCGCCCCCTGATCGGTCTCATCATCCGAGACGAGCGCGCGGCAATGATCCGAGGAAATGATCTCGGTCGGCAAGAAATGCTTCCGCGCAAAGCTCGACTTGCCCGAGCCCGTGGCCCCGATCAGCACCACCAAAGCGAAGTCGGGTATCTTGATCGCCGTCATCGATCTGCACCCATGACGATACTGCGGAAGAGCGCATCGGCATCATCGTGCAAACCGTCAGGCCGCTCTTTCGGCGGCTGAGCCGAGGACGCCCAGTCGAGCTCAGCCAAGATCAGACGGTCGAGGTTCGGCAGCCGCGCGCCCTCCCCCGCCTCCCGCGTCGCGGCCTTGAGTGCGAGGAGATGCGTGATCTCATCGATTGTGCCGGGGTCGAGCGAGAGACCCGTGCTCATCGCTTGGATGTTCATCGGCGGCGCACCCGTCGCGTTCATCCGTATCCAGCGCAGCGCGAGCGCGGGTCGCAGCACATAGAAGTACTTTTTCAGCGTCACCTCGCTTCGACCGTCGATGTGTTGGCGCCACTGCCCTTCGCCCAGGCTGCGGTAATGGTGGATGCACGCGGTTGCCGCCGCCGTGCGCTCGGCGAGCGCCAAGAGCGGCGCCGTCGACCCTTCGTCCCAGTGGTATCGGATCGGGCTCGACAGCCATTCCAAAAGGACGGGGTTCGCTTTCAGCAACAGGTTCAACGCCTTGCGCAGATCCCAACCGCCGATGTCGAGATCGTTGCTGATCGGCAGCTCGATCACGTCGCGACCCGGCATGAGGCTCAAATACCAGCGCGCCCTGTGCGCATAGACGAAGCGGACATCGTAGTCGCTGTCGGGCGATGGGAAGCCCCAGGCGCGGCTGCCGCTCTCGATGGCGAAGAGGATGCGGACATCGTGCTCCTCTTCGATCTCCTTCAGAATCCGCTGGATATTATCGCGTATCTCGGGCGCGATGCTCGGCTCGAAAGGGGCAAGCATCACGACGTCCCTTCGATGGCGTCACGGGTGAAGACGGCCATCTGCGACGGGGCGCCATGCGTCTCATCGACCGGGCCGATCGGTTCGATACGGACGGCATAGCGATGATCACGCGCAACGCGGGTAGCCCAGCCCTCGAACTCCGCCCGGGTCCACTCGAAGCGGTGGTCCGCGTGGCGTCGCGCGCCCTCCTCCATGCTCTCGAAAAGCGCATTGTACTCCCGGTTCGGGGTGGTCACGACGACAAGCCTCGGCCGTGCCTCAGCGAAGAGGGATAGTTCGAGTGCTGAGAGGCGCGGCGGGTCGATATGCTCGATAACCTCGACGAGGGTCGCCGCATCGAAGCCGCGCCACCGCCGGTCGCCATAAGTCAAACTGCCCATCTGCAGCTTGATCCGCTCCCGCATCCGCTCGTTGGCGGTCTCGAGCCGAAGGCGTCGTGCCGCAACCTCCAGCGTTCGCACGGACGGGTCGACGCCCAGCACATGCTCCACCGAACGCTCTTTGATCAGCTTCCGGATCAGCTTGCCTTCACCGCAGCCGAGATCGAGGACCGTGCCGGCATTGGCCTCCTTCAGGACAGCCACCACGGTGTCGAGCCGCAGCTCATGGAGGCGGATCGGCTTCTCCAGCGCCGCCTCGGGCTCGGGCACGGGAGCGTCATCCTCGCTCTCCTCCTCGTCGGTGCTTTCCGACAAACGCTCAAGCGCCTGGTGAACGAGGGCGCGGCGATGCTTAAGCGCGCGCATGGTGATGAACTCGCGCGCCGGATGCTCCGCGAGCCAACCCTCGCCCTTCGCCAACAGCTTTTCGATCTCCTCGCGATCGATCCACCAATGCTTGGCGTTATCGAGGACGGGCACCAGCACGTAGAGATGGTTGAGCAGCGCCGAAAGGCGGGTGGTGGCCGAAAGCCGGAGGTCGTGGATCTCGCGGGCGCCACTCGCCTCCAACACCGTCGAGCGGATCTCGTAGCCGAGGGGTGCGAAGACCTCCTCGATCACCGCCGCCCCACCCGCTACAGCGACCGGCACGACCCGGGCCTCCAACGGCAAGGGCTGATCGGCGAGGGCCTGCCGCTCCTTCGACCTCCCCTGCATCGACTGGCCGAAGGACCGACCAAGGGCGACGGACAGGAACGAGTTCGCCACATAGGGGCGATCATTCACGTACTGGTCGAGGAGGCCGTCGGCATGTTTGCTCTTGCCGCGGACAAGGCCGATCGGATCGATGTCGAGATGGAGAACCGCAGTCGTCCGCGCCTCTCCCACTTCGGGATAGAAGATCGTGGCCGCCCCCGCCGAGGTTTCCCGCGCATGCAAGTGATCAGGGTGCTTGTGGAGCAGAAAGCCGAGATCACGGGCAGAGAAAGCGTCGCCCTGCCCCGCCAGCAATGTGATCTCGACCTGCATCTCCACCACCCACGATGAAACCTGCGACCTCGTATCGATCGGTCGCAGGCGGGGCAACAGGCCATCGGCACCGAGAGCCTCTGGAGCGCCTTTCGATCTAACGTGTTCACGGGACCGGCGTCACTGCCGGGCTTGACCAGGCAATCCATCGTTCCTGGAGGCCCCTGAATTCGTTTGGCCTTCTGGATCTCCGGGTCGAGCCCGTGGATGACAGGCGTTGGTTGGTTCCGTCCGCGTCGGCCCCCTAGCGGCCGCAGGATTGAGCGGCACTTTGAGGGGCGATCTCGCGCAGGGCCGCGCAGCCGTTCACGACGCTCTGCCCGTCTGTTCGGTCGCTGCTGCCGCGCAACAGTCGCGCCATCTCGTTCGCCTCGAGGCTTGGGCGCAGTTCGCGCAAGAGCGCCGCCACTCCGGAGATATGCGCCGCGGCCACGGAGCTGCCGGAGAAGAAGTCATAGCGCGCGTTGGGTGCCGTGCTGAGCACGTCGATCCCCGGTGCCAGCAATGCGGTCTGCGATCCCAGATCGGCGACGCCTGCAGTTGCGTGCGCAGAGACGGCGATGACGCGATCGAGGCTCGCCGGGAAGGTCGCGCTCGACCCCGCACCTGAAGCGGCCACAACGATCACCCCCCGGTCGAGCGCGGCCGTCAGAAGCTCGCCAAGAAGGGCGTCCGGCGGACCGCCAAGGCTCAAATTCAGGATGTCGATCCGGTTCAGAAGCGCGAAGTTGATCGCCTGGGCCAACGAGAAGCTGCTGCAGCTGCCGACACCGCTGCGCCTTTCCTGCCAGCAGGCCCGGAGCGCCACGATCTCCGCCCCGGGCGCCACGCCGACGATGCCGCGACTATTCGAACCATCGGCACCGATCACCCCAGCGATAGCGGTCCCGTGCTCTTCGGCGAGCGCGCTGCTACCGTCTTTCACAAAGTCGCGGGAGAGGCTGACCCGGGCGGCAAGATCCGGGTGGTTCACGTCGGGCCGCGTGTCCACGACACCGATGGTCACGCCTCTCCCGGTCGCAACACTATGCAGCGGCAGCACGTCGATCTCTCGCAGCGCGCCCTGCAGCTCGAACAGGTCGTCGTCGTATTCCGTGCTGAGCGTGCGAAACGCGTTCATGGGCTGCGCGATCCGAACGCGGGCATCGGCGCCGAGCTCTCGCAGAACCGTCGCTTCATCAAGGCCGTCGTCGACCCGAAACACGAAGCAGTGCAAATCGATCGAGCGAAGCGGCCACTCGGCAACAAGGCTCATGGGGTGATCGGCCTCAAGGGCCGCGGCCATTGCAGCAAGGCCATCCGGATCGTCGAGCGCGACGGCCACGATCAGATGTTCGCCACCGGCGACCGCTTGCGCCGGTAGCGTGCGCCAATCCGGTTGAGCCGGAGGTGCCTGCACCGCGCAACCGGCCGTGACGAAGGCGAGCGTGATCAGGAGCCATCTCATTGCCGAACACTCACAAAGCCGATTGATGGGAGAGACCGAAGTTCCTCGGCCAGCTTTTCGAGGTCCGCCTCCGACGACGGCGCAAGGGTATAGACCCCACCTGCCGAGGGCCCCGAGATGAGTGCGAGCCCCAAACGCTCCGCCGCGGCGGCCAGCGCATCGGCCGACCCGTCCGCCGTCAGCTGCGCCCGAATGACCGGGCCGTCATGCGCCTCGCCACTCGTGAGAGTGCGGAACTCCGCCGGTCCCTGCTGCAGCTCTCCACCGCTCCAGACAAGAGCCAGCACCACCGCCACGGCGACACCCGCCGGCACGCCAAGGGCAATGGGAAAGGATGGCCAGCGGATCCAATCGAGATTGAAGCGACGAGGTTTAGGCGGTGGTGCCTCCTCGGCCGAGATCCGGGCCTTCAGGCTGCTCCACCCGCGTTCCGCCGCTGCATCGAGGACCGCGATGTCCTCGAGGCTTGTCGCGAGCCGGCGCTGTGCCCGGATCTCGGCCGCGCATTGTTCCGAGGTCGCGGCATAGGCTTCGACCCGTGCGCGCTCCTCACCGTCGAGCGTCCCGTTCACATACCACGGGATCAGCTCCCAGATTTCCTTACGCTCCGCATCGGCGCCCGTCATCTTTCCCGTCGTCTTCCCCGTCGTCTTCCCCGTCGTCTTCCCCGTCATCTCTCGCCCCCCACAACGTCGTCGCGCTCACCAAGCAGCTCGCGCAACTTCGCGCGGGCATGAAACATTCGGGTCTTCACCGTGCCGAGCGGGCAGTCCGTGATCTCTGCGATCTCGCTCAGCCGGTAGCCGTGGTAGTATGTCAGTTCGACCGTCGCCCTTTGCTGCAGCGGCAGCCGCTGTAGGGCCGCGACGACGCGGCTCCGCTCAAAAACCATCTCGACCGTCTCCATGCCGCCCTGCGCGGAAGGCATGTCGGGATCGATCTCATCATGCAGACGGTCCACCGCCAGCCGTTTGCGGGCCTTGAGCGCGATGCGATACGCGATCCCGAAGATCCAAGTGGAAGGACGGGCGGCGCCCCGAAACTCCGACGCCTTGCGCCAAACCACCATCATCGTGTCCTCGACCACCTCCTCGGCCGCCTCGAACCGCTCCGTCAGGCGAAGCGCGAAACCGAAAACCTTTGGGTGGTAACGGCGATGCAGGCGCTCGAAGGCCTGCAAATCGCCCGCAGCTGTCGCTCGCAACAGCGCGAGATCGGCGCTTTCGGCCGATGGCTCCTTCATGGTCATCCGCAGTCTCTCCGGCGACATCGAGAACCTCCCCAGCGGTGTCGTCGGATGTAAGTGCCTCCGCCGAGCAAAACGGTTCAAACGCTGCGAAGTTTTTTTCGATCCGACCGCCAGGTGCTGCACGCGACTGGAATAAGTGCTCATAGTGACAGGTTCGGTTCAACCGGGTCGATCACAACATCGCGCTGAACCAATCGCGCCTTCCTCGACACTCACCACACGCTTCGCAGCAAGCGGGACGCAGACACGCGCTCCAGCAATAGCGATGGATCGAGAGGAGAGACGCAATGTTCGGATTTTTCGGCAAGGTTCTGCAGTTCGGCAATTTTTTCCTGGGCAGCTTCTTCAGCGACCTGATCAATGGTCGTGACAAGGCCGACATCATGTTCGGTCTCACAGGCGACGACACCATCAACGGCTTCGGCGATGACGACTCGATCTTCGGCGGGTTCGGCAACGACGAGCTGGTCGGTGGCAAGGGCAACGACCAGGTGCTCGGCGGGTTCGGCAAGGATCTCCTGGTCTGGAACAACGGCGACGGGTCGGACCTGCTCGACGGCGGTTTCGGTAAGGACCGGGTGCAGGTGAACTTCAACACCGACCTCGTGAACGACGATCTGCAGAACGAAGACGTCGTGCGGATCGCCGACACGGCCTACGGCGTCTCGCTCGCCCGCACCGCTGTGAATGGGCAAAGCGTCAACGGCCTCTTCGAGCTCGACATCAGGAACACCGAGACACTCGAAGTGAACGGCGGTGGTGGCGACGACGTGTTCGAGCTCGTCGGCAACGTAGCCGACGCCATCGCGCTCGACATCGACGGCGGTGCGAACAGCGACAGCGGCGCCGAAACGGACAGCGCCGAGGATATCGAGAGCGGTGATACGCTCGATCTCTCGGAGCTTGCGAGCGGCGTGCGGGTCGATCTCGACATCAACAATCAGGGTCTGCTGCCGACCGAGGGGCTCGAGGCGCTCTTCCCCGAGGAAGTGGGTCGGATCGAGCCCGGTGCGCCGAGCCAGTTCGGCAGGCTTAGCGTCGGCGACAAGGATTTCCGCCTGACCGATATCGAGAACCTGATCGGCACGGCCTTCGATGACGTCCTCTTCGGCAATGGCGAGAGCAATGTGATCATCGGGGGCGATGGCAACGACAACATCCATCCCTTCGGCGGCGTCGACTTCGTCGATGGCGGCGCGGGTACGGATGTGATCAACCTGTCAGGCGCCGGCGGGCTTACGATCGATATCGCGGCCGGTCAGGCAGGGCCCAATACCTTCGTCAACATCGAGAACGCGCTCGGCTCGGTCAACGGCGCGGATGTGATCATCGGCGACGATCGCGACGACATCGTGCAAGAGGTCAGCTTCACCCTCAACAATGCCGACGGTGTCGACGTCAACGGCAACGTGCTCAACGGCCGCGGCGATGCGGACGTGATCTTGGGTGGTGCTGGCAACGATCAGCTCATCGGCGATGATGGCTCGGGCAGTGCTGGCGACGATGCGCTGAACGGCGAGGAAGGCAACGATTTCCTCCTCGGCGGTGCCGGCGCGGATGATTTCGGCTTCTCCGCGGGCGAAGGCCCTGACGTGGTTGGCGATTTCAGCGTCGCTGACGGCGATCAGATCGTTTTCGACGCTGAGAGCTTCGGCGTCGAGGGCCACCTCTCCTTCCAGAATGTCGGCCGCGTAGGCGATCTCGGCGACCCGGATGCAGCGCTCGCACCCGTCCATGAAGGCAGCAATGTCTTCGTCCTACAGGGTGAGTTCAACGGCAATGCGGGCGGTGCCGCGGACGCGCTCGCCGCAGCGCTGGCGGGAGGCGAGGACGAGGGCGCTGGTTTCTTCGTCTACTTCAACACGGCGCAGAACATTCAGCGCGTGATCTTCACCGAGGATCTCGACGATGCGGATGCCGCGATCTCGCTCGTCGCAAATCTGGGCGAGTTCAACGGGGATGCAACCGAGATCGAAGCGGACGCGATCCGCGATGCGTTGGCAGACTTCGAAGCCGATAACTTCAGCTTCGACTTCAGCACCTTCGACGCAATCTAGCTAGCCCAGCAGCGCGCCCATCGTGGGATGGGCGCGCTTGCGAGACCAACAACACCGCGCCGCGCTGCAAAGCACGGCGCGGTATGCGTTCATGGCCCGAACCACCAAGGTTGGCTCCGCGCCCTCCCACGACAGGTTACGGATGAAATGCTTAAGGTAAGGCGAACGCTGTAGGCTTAAGGGACGCAACGCCGCCGCGATGTCCGTTACCGTCGGTAGCGCTTCATTTGCCCGACTCAGCGCATCCTGTCGTGGGAGGGGGCGCTTGGGAGACTTGCGCGCTGAACCCGCCAGACTACGCGCCCTCATCACCGCGCAATCTCGGACCGTCGTAGGTCCAGCGATAACCGGGTGGGGTCGGGCCCTTGTTTCGGGCGTTCTCGCCCATCTGCTCCCAGGCATGCGCCAGGATGCCGACCGAGCGCGAGAGGCAGAAGAGACCGCGGGCGAGTGGCGCCTCGAAACCGAGATCGGCAAAGATCACAGCCGTCGCGCCGTCGATGTTCATCGGCACGGGCCTGCCCTTGGCCGCCGCGAGCGCGCTTTCCACCGCGCGGCCGATCTGCGCGAAGCGGCCGGAGCAGGTTCCGGCGGCTGCCGCCTCGTCGACAAGAGCGAGGAGACGCGGCGCGCGCGGATCGACCGGCTTGTGAAACCGGTGGCCGAAGCCTGGCACGAATGGCGTCCGCTCCCTCTGCCACCGCACGATTTCCGATGCAGCAGTCTCAGGGCCGCCGGCCGCATCGATGGCGCGGTAAAGCTCCACCGCCTGCTCACCGGCACCGCCATGCACGTCGTCGAGCATGTTCACGGCGCTCGCCAGTGCGCCGTTGAGCGGCAGCCCGCAGGTTACGGCCATGCGGGCCGCTGCAATCGAAGGCGCCTGGGGGCCGTGATCGACGGCGGCAACCAGCGCGGCCTCCAGCAGCTTGGCCTCCGCCTCGCTCGGCAGCGTGCCGCGCGTCATCAGCCAGATCATCTGAGGAAAAGTGACCGCACCGATCAGCGTCTCGATCGGGCGGCCGCGAAGCGCGATGCGCCCAGGCTCCATATCGATGATCGACGTCCTCCACCAGTCGGCCACATCCGTCGTCTCGGTCATATCACGCCCTCGACTCGCAACCGCGCCAAGTCCTCGCCCGAGAGGCCGAGCGCCCCGTAAATCTCGTCGTTATGGGTGCCGAGGATCGGAGGCGGCGCATCGACGGTCGGGGGTTCTCGGTCGATCTTGATCCCCGTCCGCACGGCCGTGATCTCGCGATCGACGCCGGGAACATCGGAAAACCGCGCCAACATCCCGCGTTCGGCGATCTGCGGCATCGCCAAAACTTCGGGGAGGCTGAGCACCGCCCCCGCCGGCACGCCCAGACGATTGAGCTCTTTGGCGAGATCCCGGGCGCGACGTGTCCTCAGCGTCTCCTCGAGATCGGCGCGCAATGCTTTGCGATGGCGTTTTCGGTCTTCGCGGGTTGCGTAGCGTGCTTCCTCAAGCAAGTCCTCGCGCCCCAGATGGCGGGCGAGCGTCTGCCACTGCTCGTCCGTGTTGGCTGCGATGTTGAGCAAGCCGTCGCCGCATTGAAAACTGCCCGAGGGCGCGGATGTGGGGTTCTCATTGCCGTTGGCGCTCGGCTCGACGCCCGCGATCAACCAGTTGGAGACGACCCAGCCCATGGTCGCGATCACGCTCTCCAACATCGAGACATCGATGAACCCGCCACGCTTCGGCGCGTTGAGGGCCGCGGCGATGGCAAACGCGGCCGTGATGCCGCCGACCGTGTCCGCAATCGGGTAGCCGACGCGCATCGGTGCGCTGTCGGCGTCTCCCGTGATCGACATGACGCCTGAGGAGCCCTGGATGATCTGGTCATAAGCCGGGCGATGTACCCATGGGCCTTCCTGCCCGAAGCCCGAGATCGCGCAGTAGATCAGTTCCGGCCGCTCGTCCTTGAGCACATCGTAGCCGAGGGACAGCCGGTTCATGACGCCCGGACGAAAGTTCTCGACCAGCACGTCGGCCGTTCGCACGAGGCGTTTCAGGAGATCCTTCCCCCGATCGCTTTTGAGGTTCAACGTCACCGACTTCTTGCCCGCGTTCTGAGCGAGGAAGGAGACGCCCATGCCACGGGCGTTGAGTTCGGGATCGGCGCCAAGACTGCGCGCGAGATCGCCGCGTCCGACCGCCTCGACCTTGATCACCTCTGCGCCGAGATGCGCGAGCTGATGGCAGCAGAACGGTCCTGCCAGCACATTCGTAAGGTCGAGAACCCGGACACCTTCGAGCGGCTTCACATCACGGCCCTCCCATCGCCAGTGGCTGTCCCAGCGGCTCTTCCAGGGACGACCATCCGCCACCCCAGACGATGGAGCGAGCCCTAAACGGCGGCGGATGGCAAGCAAAGCGGGCTGCAGTCAAAGGGTTTTGAGGTACTCCAGCAGCGCTTCGCGCTCTTCTTCGCCAAGCGCATCGCTGTAGGTGTGGCCGCCATTGCCATAGCCATGGAGCGTGGTGTCATAGATCCGCCGGCGCTTCGCGGGATCGCTCTCGTCCGCCTGCCCGGATGGGAGCGCGTCATGGGCCCACCCCATCTCTTCGGGCACATACTCCCGCGGCTCAGTGCGGTGGCGCCAGAACGTCGGGCGCTCCCTGCTCGAGAGGAGCGCGCGCATGCTCGGCACCGACCCGTTGTGAAGGTAAGGGGCCGTCGCCCAGACCCC
>JBCDFC010000119.1:0-14484 GCA_039178805.1 Pseudomonadota bacterium
CACATCGTGGTGCTCCTCGAAGAACGGCTTAAGGCAGCGCAGGATCTTCACGCTGTCGTCGATCGTGGGTTCCGTGACGTCGATCTTTTGGAACCGGCGGCTGAGCGCACGGTCCTTCTCGAAGTGCTGGCGGAACTCATTATAGGTCGTGCTGCCCATGCAGCGGAGCGTGCCCGACTGGAGCGCTGGCTTCAGCAGGTTGGACGCGTCCATCGCGCCGCCAGTCGTCGCGCCAGCGCCGATCACCGTGTGGATCTCATCGATGAAGAGGACGGCGTCCGGGTGCTCCTCAAGCTCTTTGATCACGCTCTTCAACCGCTCTTCGAAGTCGCCGCGATACCGCGTTCCGGCGAGGAGAGCGCCCATATCGAGCGAGAAGATCGTCGAGCCGGCGAGGACGTCCGGCACCTGCTCCTCGACGATTTTCTTGGCCAGGCCCTCGGCGATCGCGGTCTTACCCACGCCAGGGTCACCCACAAGAAGTGGATTGTTCTTCCGCCGGCGGCACAAGACCTGGATGCAACGCTCAACCTCATCCTCCCGCCCGATGAGCGGGTCGACGCCGCCGCGTCGCGCCTTGGAGTTGAGATCGACGCAGAATTTGCCGAGCGCGCTATCCTCGTTCTTCTCTTCCTTCGAGCTCGGACGGCTCTCCTTCTCCTCCTCCGCATCGTCCGCGCCGCGCACCGCCCGCTGCTCGCCGAAGGCAGGGTCCTTGGCGACGCCATGGGAGAGGTAGTTGACCGCATCGTAGCGCGTCATGTCCTGCTCTTGCAGGAAGAACGCCGCGTGGCTCTCACGCTCATTAAAGATGGCGACCAGCACATTCGCGCCCGTCACCTCCGACCGGCCCGAAGATTGCACATGGATCGCCGCGCGCTGGATCACCCGCTGGAAGCCAGTGGAGGGTGCAGCCTCGCTCCCCTCACCTTCGAACACCAGGGTGTCGAGCTCGTTATCGACGAAGCGGGTGAGCGTTGCGCGCAGATCGCCGAGATCCACCGAACAGGCGCGCATTACCCGTGCCGCGTCGGGCTCGTCCACGAGCGCAAGCAGCAGATGCTCGAGGGTCGCCAGCTCATGGCGTCGCGCATTCGCCAGGCCGATGGCCCGGTGAATGGCTTCCTCCAGCGTCTGGGTCAGTGAGGGCATGCCCGTCTCCTTTTGGCGCCGCATCCGAACGTTAGCTGGGTGAGGTGCAGAATTCGCAAATCACTTCCGCTCACCGAATATGTTGGCGTGGGATTTCCGGGGATCAAGCAGAAGATGCCCCAACCCCCTGCGACGTTAAGAATGCATGAGCGAGCGCCAGGGGGAAGCACTCACTCCTTTTCCATTGTGCACTGCAACGGATGCTGGTTGGAACGGGCGCAGTCCATGACCTGCGTCACCTTCGTCTCGGCGACCTCGAACGGGTATACGCCCACCACCGCCACGCCTTTGTTGTGGACCGTCAGCATGGTCTCGACCGAACGCGCGTGATCCATATTGAAGAAGCGCTGCAGCACGTACACGACGAACTCCATCGGCGTGTAGTCATCGTTCAGCATCAAAACCTTGTAGAGCGACGGCCGTTTCGTCTTGGCGCGCGTCTTGGTTACGACGTCCGTACCGGCGTCGTCGTCATTGCGATCCGGTCCCGCAGCCATCGCGACGATCCGATTACGCTCCAAGGGGATGTCCATAAAGAGTGCGTCCACCTGCATCCGACGCTCGCAGGATATATGCGTCGGGACGTTCAGGAAAAGGGGTGGGGAAGAGACTGACACGAGAAAGGCGGGAGCTGCTCGAGCTCCCGCCTTTCTCACGACGATCAGTCCTTGCGTCGTAGACGCGTCTCGTCCCGTGCTGCGCGCTTAGGCGTTGACGGTGCGGAACAGCTCGGTCGAGGCGTTCACGCGCTCGGTGATCGGCGCGGCGGCGTCCTTGGCCGCGGTGGAGAACAGATCGGCCATCCGGTTCGCCGCATCGACCATCGTGTCGATCGACGCCTTGGTGTAGGCGGTCTGCTTCTCGAAATACTCGGTCACCGACTTGGCCGAGGTCATTTCCTTCGCCGCGGCGAGGCCATCCTCATAGGACTTCTTCGAAAGCGCCATGATCTCGGCATTGATGCCTTCCACGGCCTTGGCAGCAACCCGGCCGGACTCGACGATCGCGTCGAAGTTCTGCTGGCCGTAGCCCGCCACGTCTTCCATCGACTTCTGCATTTTCTCGACATTCTGCTCGACGCTCTTCTGCGCCTCGGCGGCAAGCGTCTCGACCTGCTTCGTGGTCTTCGTAGCCATCGTATGTCCTCCAATCTTGCTCGACGATCTCCGGTCAGCGGGGTCCCGCCGATGACAACTATGTAGTGACTATGCTGCGCTGCGTCAAGAATTATGTTGCAGCGCACAATGAGATGCACTCTTCCTTGGCGAACCTGTTGGCGACCCCTTGTCGGCCCCTGGCGGTGATGAGTTATTCACAGATGCCCATCGTAGCGAAAAACAGATTTTCACAGTGAGTCCGTCGTGTTACGCTCCGCTCTATAACCATAAACAGGCACGCAACGATCGGGCCTGTGCGAGGCAGTTTGAATACGGGGGACACCATGGCGTGGTACGGCCATCGGGTGGTAACGGTAGCGTTGTTGGCGCTGCTGATGGGCGTTGGGTCGCCCCCGACGCCGGTGCAGGCGGCGCCGTATGCCGGCATCGTGATGGATATGCGGTCTGGCGCAGTCTACTACGCGCGATCGGCTGATCGGCGACAGCATCCCGCTTCGTTGACGAAGATGATGACCCTCTATCTCGCCTTTGATGCGGTCGAGAAGGGGCAGATCGGGCTCGATCAGCGGGTTCGCGTGTCCCGCCACGCAGCCCGTCAGCCGGCATCGAAGCTCTATCTGCGGAAAGGTCAGCGCGTCCGCATCCGCGACCTCATTCGCGCGACCGCGATCAAATCGGCCAACGACGCTGCCATGGTACTGGCCGAGGCGATCGGTGGCAGTCAGGCAGCCTTCGCGCGGATGATGACGAACAAGGCGCGTGAGCTCGGCATGAAGAACACCGCCTTCAAGAACCCCCATGGCCTTACGCAGCGCGGACACTACTCCTCCGCGCGCGACATGGCGATGCTGGCCCGGCATCTCTACTTTGATTTTCCGAAGTACTACAATATCTTCGGGCGGAAATCCGATATGGCCGCGGGCAAGCGGATCCGGACAACGAACCGTCTCCTCGCCACCTATCGCGGGGCTGAGGGCATGAAGACCGGCTACACGCGTGCGGCCGGCTACAACCTCGTCTCGGTCGCCGCACGCGGGCAGGAGCGTGTGATCTCCGTCGTCCTCGGCGGGCGCAGCACCCGTACTCGGAACGCGCAGTCGAAGAAGCTCCTCGATCTCGGCTTCCGTAAGGCGCCGACCCGCGTGGCTGAGCAGCGGCCTTGGAAGCAGTCGCGCAATCGCACTGTGCTCGTGTCGAAAGCGCCGCTCCCACGCGCCAAGCCGGGCTTGCGTGCGACCGGGATCGAGGCGATCGCTGCGGCCCTCGCCCCGGCGGCTCATGCGTCGACGCGCCCGGCCTCCGCCTCGGCGCTTGCACCGCTCTACGCGGTTCGCCCGCCGTCACGCGACGAACACGATGTGGCCTGGCAGCTGGCGCTCGGCGGGTTCGAGCGGGAGACGGATGCCCTGGCACTCATTGCGGCGCTTACGCTTGCGGAGCCGAAGGCGCTCAACGGTGCCGACATGACCATCACCAGCGCCAAGGCGAAGGGCGCGAGGCTCTACCGCGTTGAGGTGAAGGGGCGCGTGCCGATGCCGCCGGCGCGCGCCTGCGCCCAGCTCCGCAAGATCGAACACCGCTGCATCAATATGAGCTTCTGACGAAAACGCCCGCCGACGGGAAGCGCGGCGGGCGATCTATGCTGCAGGGCAAATGCCCATATTTCAGAAGCCGAAGCCCTCGAACTTCTTCTTGAACTTCGAAACCCGCCCACCGGTGTCGAGCAGACGCTGCGAGCCGCCCGTCCAGGCGGGATGCGCGCTCGGATCGATGTCGAGCGTGATTGTGTCGCCCTCGCTGCCATAGGTCGAGCGCATCTCGACGACCGACCCATCGGTCATCGTCACCTTCACCAGGTGGTAGTCGGGATGAATATCGGCCTTCATGCGTCTCGTCCTTCGCTCTGCCGGCCATCCACAGTCAACGCCGGCGCGTCAAACACCCAAGGCGGCGGGGCCCGAAACCTCGCCGGTCGCGGCAGCGCATACGCGATCGATGCCAAGGCGGCAAGACCCGGCATCCCGAACGAAGCCGCATTTCGCCGCGTTCTTTGACAAATGTCTCGGACCACCCAGGTCGCGGCGCTATAACTGGGAAAACCGACCGAGGATCGGCGCCGCAAGGCTATGACAGTCGAAACAATCGCGAAACGCATCGCACTGAAATCGCCGGGATCGGGGTTCGACTACCCGGTCTTCGTCGAACGATTGCTGGTCGGCGAAGGCGAGCCGATCGCTGCGGGACGTCCCTTCGCCATCGTGGTCAGCGCTGCAGGGCGAAAGCGGATACTCGCCGCACCGATGGACGGCACGATCGCCGAGATCCATCACGGCTACGGGGCCTCGCTAAAGGTGCAGAGCCCGATTGCGATCCTTGAGACCTTCGCCGCCCTGCCGAAGCAAAAACCCGCCCCGCGGCGGCCCGAGACCCCATCAGCGAAGCCGCGCAACCCCGGGCCAACAACCGCCGCGACCGGGCCCGCGGCGCGCCCGAATGCGTTTGGTGGGAACGGTCGCGTCCGCGACGAGCCATCCGCACCCGAGGCCCAGTCAGCCCAGTCGGCCCAGTCGGCCCAAGCGGAAGCCGTCGACCCGCGTCCGGCGAAGCGGCAGCGCGTGATGGCGCGTGCGCCTGTGCGCGATGTCCTCATGGTGGCGACGCCGGGTTTCCGATCCGGTCCTCAGACGGCGACCGCGATGACCGGGACCGAAGCCGTGCTTTGGCTGCTGGGCGCGGCGCTCTTCCTCGCCTCTGCGTTCGTCCTCGCCGCGAATGCCGGCTACGCGCTTCCAGGCTATCAGTCGGCGATCCTGACCGTACCGATCGCGCTGACCATCGGGTCGCTGATGGCGCTGACGGTGATCTTCCACGGGCGCACGGCGGCGGGCCGGCGGCTTGGGGAGACGGCGCTCGGCCTCGGCATGGGAACGGTGATCGTCATCGCGATGCACGCGATGTTCTACGCCGCGAACGAGCCGGACGTCCTGCAAGTCCGCCATTGGCTGGAGATCGAGCCGCTGGTGACGGCCCTTCGCGACCAGTTCTCACCATCCGCACCGATCGTGGAGGCCGCCGGAACGGAGTGAGTTCGGCACCATCGCACTGCAGGTCAGCGGGTTCGACCAAGTGCTCAGGCGAGACCTGCACGGCTGTGACGAGATCGGTGCCTGCGCGTTCGGCCCAGCAAAGGTCAGACCTAGATCGGCGTCGCTTAGTGGTCTGGCTTGGACGGAACACACCCGTTCAAGTCATCCCCGGGCTTGACCCGGGGATCCAGAAGGCCGAACGAACTTATGTGCCTCAAGGAAAACTGGATTGCCGGATCAAGTCCGGCAATGACGGTGCCGTACTGACGCCGGATCCCTAGTAAAACGCTTCGTAGATCGGCGCGAGCGTCTCCTCTTGGAAGAGCGACGACACCGAGGTGCCGTTGGAGACGTTCAGGACCGCTTGGGCGAAGAGGGGTGCGACCGAGACGACGCGGATGTTGGGCGCCGCTTTTACATCCGGGCGCGGCTCGATCGTGTCGGTGACCACCAGGCGCTCCATCACGGAGTTCGTCACCCGCTCGACCGCGGGGCCCGAGAGCACGCCATGGGTGATGTAGGCGTGGACTTCGGTCGCGCCTTCGTCCTTCAAGAGCTCGGCCGCCTTGCAGAGCGTGCCGGCCGTGTCGCAGATGTCGTCCACGATCACGCAGCGCTTGCCGCTGATGTCGCCGATCACGGTCATGCTGTCGACTTCGCCCGCGCGGGAGCGGCGCTTGTCGACGACCGCGAGTGTCACGCCGAGGCGCCGGGCGAGATCGCGGGCGCGCAGCACGCCGCCGACATCGGGCGAGACGATCACCACATCGTCGCCCGCCTGCATGTGATGCTTGATGTCGAGCGCGAAGACGGGGGCGGCGTAAAGGTTGTCGGTGGGGATGTCGAAGAAGCCTTGGATCTGCCCCGCATGGAGATCCATGGTCAGGAGCCGGTCGATCCCGGCCACCGTCATGAGGTTCGCCACGAGCTTTGCCGTGATGGGCGTGCGCGCCGCCGTCTTCCGGTCCTGCCGCGCGTAGCCGAAATAGGGCACCACCGCCGTGATGCGCCGGGCCGAGGCGCGCCTGAGCGCATCGACGATGATCATCAGCTCCATCAGATTGTCGTTCGCGGGGCTCGAGGTCGGCTGCAGAATGAAGCAGTCTTCGCCGCGTACGTTCTCGAAGATTTCGACGAAGATCTCGTTGTCGTTGAAGCGTTCGACCCGGGCCTCTGCAAGCCCGATGCGGCGGCCGCGATAGACCGAGACGCGTTTGGCGATGGCTTCGGCGAGCGGGCGGTTGGCGTTGCCCGAGATGAGTTTCATTGGTCGGCGCTCCCAAGGTCGTTGCCCCATGGGCGCCGACGACGCCCGCGGCGCCCTGATAAGCGAGGCTGGGTCGCGATGCCAAGGCGCTTGTGTCGCCGCTTCGCGATGCGATTGCGCGCATGCCCGGAATGGGGTCATGAAGGCCGCAAAACCGAGCCGCCGGAGAAAGCCCATGAGCGCCCAGATCAATGGGATCGACTACTACCTCACGACCGTGAGCCCCTATGCGTATCTCGCCGGCGACCGCCCGGAGCGGATCGCGGCGAAGCATGGGCTCGCGATCCGCTATCTGCCGGTGGATCTCGGCAAGGTCTTCCCGACGACGGGCGGGCTGCCGCTGCCGAAGCGGGCGCCTGCGCGCAAGGCCTATCGGATGCAGGAGCTGAGGCGCTGGTCCGCGCATCTCGGCATGGCGATGACGCTCGAGCCCAAGTTCTTTCCCGTGAATGGGCAGCCCACGGGGTTGGCGGTGATCGCGGCCCAGCGGCTCGGTGCCGATGCGGGCGCGCTCGCCCGCTGGTATCTCTCAGCACTCTGGACGCGGGAGCAGGATCTCGCGGATCCGGCGGTCGTCGCAGAGGGGTTGGCGGAAGTCGGCCTGGGCGCCGAGGCCGTGACGGCCGAGGACGAAGCGACCTTCGAAGCAAACGCCGAGGCGGCGCTTAGGTCCGGTGTTTTCGGTGCGCCGAGCTTCGTTGCGGGCGAGGAGCTTTTTTGGGGTCAGGATCGGCTCGAGATGCTGGATGGTTACTTGTCGGGCGATTTGTCGGGCAGAAAAGCGGCGGGCTGACGGTCGGCCCGTTCGCGCGTCGCGCGCCTGCGGCGCACGCCTAGCTCCGCCCGCCCGCCAGCCCGCCGCCCGCGAGGTGCGATGGCGGGCTGCGACGCGCGTTGACAGTTCGGGTGCTGGCCTGTGAGGGTCGCGCTCGACCCGCCACGCGGCCCCCGCCGCAAGACCAAATTCACAGGAGAGCCCCCATGTCATTTCGCGCGCTCATGGTCACCAAGGCCGAGGACGGCAGCATCGCGCAGAGCGTCGAGAGCATCGAGGAGGATCGCCTGCCGGGCGCGGATGCGGGCGCCGATGTGACCGTCGCGGTCGAGCATTCGACGCTCAACTACAAGGACGGGCTCTGTCTCACGGGGCAGGGAGGGCTCGTACGCACCTATCCCCATGTGCCGGGGATCGATTTCGCGGGTACGGTCGAGGCCTCGGACAGCGCCGAGTTCAAGCCCGGCGACAAGGTGGTGCTGACCGGTTGGCGTGTGGGCGAGGCATGGTGGGGCGGCTATGCCGAGAAGGCGCGGGTGAAGGCCGACTGGCTGGTGCCGCTGCCGGACGGCTTCGACACGCGCCTTGCCATGGCGGTCGGTACCGCAGGCTTTACCGCCATGCTGGCGGTCATCGCGCTTGAGCAGCATGGGCTGAATCCGGGGCAGGGCCCGGTGTTGGTGACAGGGGCTGCCGGCGGCGTGGGCTCGGTCGCGACGGCGATCCTCGCGAAGCTTGGCCACGAAGTGGCGGCGGTGACGGGCCGGCCCGAGACGGCGGATTACCTCAAATCCCTCGGCGCCAGCACCATCGTGGCGCGAGAGGAGTTGGCCGAGCCTTCTGGCAAGCCGCTCGAGCGGGAGGCTTGGGCGGGCTGCGTCGATGCGGTGGGTGGGCCGATGCTCGCCAAGGTGCTGACGCAGATGAACTATGGCGGCTCCGTCGCGGCCGTGGGGCTTGCGGGCGGGGCGAAGCTGCCGGCGACCGTCATCCCGTTCCTATTGCGGGGCGTGAACCTTCTCGGCATCGACAGCGTGATGAAGCCGAAACCCGGCCGTCTGGAGGCCTGGGCGCGGCTTGCCTCCGATCTGCCGCGCGATCTTCTGGAGAGCATGATCGAGCCTGCGGGTCTTGCCGATCTCCCCGCCCTTGGTCCCGCGATCCTCAAGGGCCAGGTGAAGGGTCGCGTCGTCGTGGATATGCGGGCATGAGCACGGGCATGAGCGCGGATGTTGGGGCGGCGCCGGCGCTCGATCTCGGTTTCGTGCGGGCGCAGTTTCCGGCCTTCGATGACGGTGCGGACCCGGTCGTCTTCATGGAGAACGCGGGTGGGTCTTATGCTGCGCGGGCGACGGTCCATCGGCTGACGGATTTCTATACCCGGACCAAGGTGCAACCTTATGGGCCTTATGCGAGCTCGCGGGCCGCGGGCCAGGCCATGGACGAGGCGCGCGCACGACTTGCGGCGTTGATGGGGGTCGAGACGGACGAGGTGCTCATCGGCCCCTCGACCACGCAGAACGCTTATGTCCTGGCCAAGGCATTCGGTGAGATCCTCGTGCCCGGCGACGAGATCGTGGTGACCGATCAAGACCATGAGGCCAATAGCGGCGCCTGGCGCAGGCTGGAGCGCGAGGGTGTCGTCGTGCGCGAATGGCAGGTCGACCCGGAGACGGGGCATCTCGATCCCAGCACCCTCCGCGCTCTCCTCACCGAGCGCACGAAGCTGGTCGCGTTCCCGCATGCGTCGAACATCGTGGCCGAGATTAACCCAGTGGCCGAGATCGCGGCGATCGCGCATGAGGCGGGGGCCGTGGCCGTTGTGGATGGCGTCTCGGCCGCACCCCATGGGCTGCCGGATATCCCGGCGCTCGGCGCGGATATCTATCTCTTCTCCGCCTACAAGACCTATGGGCCGCATCAGGGGGTGATGGTGGTGCGCCGCGCGATGAATGCGCGCCTGCCGAACCAGGGCCATCATTTCAATGACGCCAACCCGGAGAAGCGGCTGGTGCCAGCGGGGCCCGACCATGCGCAGATCGCTGCGATGGGCGGGGTGGCGGATTATGTCGAAGCGCTCCATGCTCATCATTTCGGTGCGGGCGAGAACGATCCTGCTGCGCGGTCGCGGGCCGTTGCGGGCCTCATGCGCGCGCAGGAGAAGCGGTTGACGGCGCGGCTTATGGCGTATCTCGAGGACCGGACCGATATCCGGATCTTGGGCCCGACGGACCCTCGGCGCCGGGCCTCGACCGTGGCCATCCACCACGCGCGCCCGGGCGGGGAGCTGGCTGAGGCGCTGGCGGCGCATGGGATCGGCGCCGGTGGCGGCAGCTTCTATGCAGCCCGGGTGGTGCAAGCCATGGGGGTCGATCCCGACCACGGCGTCCTCCGCCTTTCCTTCCTGCACTACACCAGCGAGGACGAGATCGACCACACCATCGCCGCCCTCGACGCTGTGCTGTGAGGGACGGGCGCGCATGCGCATCGTCGGCGGGCGCTTCCGCGGCCATCGTCTTGCGGCCCCTGGCGCCGGGGGTGGCGGGGCCGCCCATCTACGCCCCACGGCCGATCGGGTGCGCGAGGCGCTTTTCAACCTGCTCGCCCATGGCGGCTATGGCGACCCGCCCCCGCCCGAGGGTTCCCGCGTGCTCGACCTCTTCGCCGGCACCGGCGCGCTCGGGCTCGAGGCGCTGTCGCGGGGGGCTGCCTTCGGGGTCTTCATCGACGACCATGGGCCGAGCCGGGCGCTCATCCGGACCTCGGTCGAGGCGCTGGGCTTGGCTGGCGTGACCAAGATCTGGCGACGGGATGCCCGGCATCTCGGCCCCTGCCGGGGCGCGCCCCACGACCTCGTCTTTGCCGACCCGCCCTATGACGCGCCCGAGGCGGGTGTTGCGGCGCTTGAGGCGGCCCGTTTGGGCGGTTGGCTCGCACCTGGCGCGCTGGTGGTCGTCGAGAGTGCTGCCGGCAACCCGCCTGCCTTTCCCGCCTGGCTCGCCCCATGCGATGCCCGGCGCTATGGCGAGACGCTGATCAGTATCCTGCGCGCCGGGGCGGGGATGGCCGGCGCGGCGGACCAGGAGGACAGCCCATGAAGATCGGACCCGAGACCCCGGCCCTCGTCACCGGCGGCGCCAGCGGCCTTGGCGAAGCTTGCGTTCGCGCCCTCCGCGACCGCGGCGCCCCCGTCGCCATCCTCGATCTCGCCATGGAGAAGGCGGAGGCGGTCGCCGGAGAGACAGGTGCCAGCGCCATCGCCTGCGATGTGACCGACGAGGCGAGCGTTACCGAGGCCCTCGCCACCGCGACCGAGGCTCACGGCCCCGCCCGGATCGCCATCTCCTGCGCCGGCATCGCACCCGCCGCCAAGACCGCGGGTAGCAAGGGCCCGCATGACATGGCACTTTTTGAGAAAGTGATCGCCATCAACCTCGTCGGCACCATGCGCGTCATGGCCCATGCGGCACAGGCCATGCGCGGCCTCGACCCGCTCGACCTCGATGGCTGCCGCGGCGCGATCGTCAACACAGCCTCCGTCGCCGCCTTCGAGGGGCAGATGGGCCAGGCCGCCTACGCTGCGTCCAAAGGCGGTGTCGCAGCCCTCACGCTCCCCACAGCCCGAGACCTCGCCCGCGACGGCATCCGCGTCGGCGCCATCGCCCCCGGCATCTTCGGCACGCCCATGCTCCGCGGCCTGCCCGAAGACGTGCAGGCAAGCCTCGCCACACAGGTCCCGTTCCCTTCGCGCCTCGGCGAACCGTCGGAGTTCGCGGCCCTCGCGCTCTTCATGATCGAGACGGGCTACATGAACGGCACCGTCATCCGCCTCGACGGCGCGATCCGCATGGGTGCGCGCTGAGGGTGTAGAAGCGCCACGTCGCATTGCCCCACAACCCGGCCCCAATGGACCACTACCAGCATGAACCGACGCGCCCTGAACCAGATCCGTTCGCCCAAAATCGGCTTCGCAGCACGGAGGCGCGCTCGGACGATATGGCTCTGTTTCGAGGCGTGTTGCGCGAAAGATGCCTGCAGCGTTCGCTGAAAGTTATGAAGTTTGAGGGCATCCTGTCGTGGGTGGGCGCGGAGCCCGACTACACGCTACGGTGCCGAACGCCCTGCTCCACAAAGGCCAAAGCGCGCGGTCCAACGAGTGGCTTGAGCGCCTTTGGACCCAGCGTTCTCGTGTCAGGCCCGGCACTGACTTAACTCGCGTGAGCGCTTTGGGTCGGAAGACGCTGTAGAGCGTATTCTGACCTCACCTGCTCACGGCGGTTGCGTCATTGCCGGGTCAGGCCCGAGCAGGACATGAGTACGCGAGGTCGGAAGACGGTCTATGCTGCGACGACGTTGTGCTCTGGGCCGAAGGGGAAACCGGTGATGTTCTCCGCGCCGTCCTCGCCGATCACCAGGATATCGTGCTCGCGATAGCCGCCCGCCCCAAGCATCCCCTCCGGGATCGACAGCATCGGCTCCATGCTGACCACATGGCCAGGCGCCAGCACCGTGTCGATGTCCTCGCGCAGCTCGAGCCCCGCCTCGCGGCCGTAATAGTGGCTGAGAACGCCGAAGGAGTGGCCGTAGCCGAAGCTTCGGTAGCGAAGGAGCCTCCGCTCCTCGAAAAAGGCGTTCAGCTCCGCACAGATCGCTGAGCATTTGGCACCGGGTTTGATCAGCGAGAGGCCGAGACGATGGGCACCCGTGTTCGCCTCCCAGATCTTCAGCGAGGCCTCGTCCGGCTCCCCAAGGAAAAGCGTTCGCTCGAGCGCTGTGTAGTAGCCGGAGATCATCGGAAAGGTGTTGAGGCTAAGGATGTCGCCGCGCTGCAGCCTCCGCCCGGTCACCGGGTTATGGGCCCCGTCGGTGTTGATGCCGGATTGAAACCAGACCCAAGTGTCGCGGTACTCGGCCTCCGGAAAGGCATCGGCGATCGCGATCTCCATCGCATCGCGGCCAGCTTGTGCGACGTCGATTTCACGCGCACCCTCCCGGATCGCGCCGCGCACAGCATGCCCGCCGATATCGGCGATGCGCGCGCCCTCGCGGATGAGGGCGATCTCGGCCGGCGACTTGACCATGCGCTGGCTCATCGTGGCGGGGGCGACATCGACCGCTTCGGGTGCGCCCAGGAACTCGGCAAGCTTTTCGGCCTGGGCGAGCGAGAGGTGATCGCCCTCCACCCCGACGCGCCTTGGTGCGCCCGCGATCTGCCCCACGGCTCGCCAGAAATTGTCCCGCCGCCAATCGGTGTAGGTCAGCGTCTCGCATGCGGCGCGCCGGCCTGGCTGTCCGCCATCGATCAGGGCGGCGATCACGACGGCTCGGGTCTGACTGACGACGAGCGCGTAGGGTCGGCCGAAGCTGCAGTAGAGAAAGCCAGAATAGTAAGCGACGTTGTGCATGGAGGTGAGCACGACTGCATCGGCGCGCGCCCGCGCCATGATGGCGCGAAGGCCTTCGAGCCGGCGCTGATACTCCGAATGTTCGAAGGGAAGCTGGGCCGGCGCGCCGTTGGTGAGCTCCATGGTGTCCGGCATCGCTGGCGTCATCGTCTCGTCTCCGTCTGCAGCGCTTAGTCAGCGGGTCCGCCAACCGGCTGCCTGGCCTAAGGGGCGAACGGCGCTCAAGCAAGCGGCGCTCATCCGCGGCTGCGTTGGCAGGGGGCATGGTGCCCCGTCACGGTTGCGGAATGTATCTTATCGGTGTGCTTGTGGTCGCGCTGACCGTCGATTGTCTGGTTACCGTCCGTCCATTGCCGTCCCTTCGAGGGATGATTTCCGGTCAAATCCCGTGCAGGATTCATCTATCGGTTGCACTTGGTCTCTATGGTTCCCGGGCCGTTTCCTGCATGCTACCGCGACTCATCGGAGGTTGCGTTATGGACAGCGTGATTCCCGCCGAATTGGCGCAAGGCCGCCGCGGAGGCGAGGCTGACGAGGAGCGCTGGCTCGAGGTTGAGACCAGTGCGCCGCTGACGGCTGTATCGGGCGGTGTGCGCTATGGCGTGTTGCGACTACGGCCGCATGAACTCGTCGTGGAGAGCATTGGGCGCCCACCCATGCGGGGTACCGTGGATCTCTTCGCCGGCGCGGAACGTGTCGCGCGCCTCCTGGTCCAATTCGGATGGGAGCGTGATGGGCGCGCCGGTTATGAGCTGAAGCGCCGCGCTGTTGCAGCACTTGCAGCGGCGGTGCCGCATGGGGCGCGGCAGCCCCGGGGCTGAGGGCACGCGCTTTTCCTGCCCGTTACCGTAAAGCCGGGTGCATGCGGATCAGGGTGATGCGCTCCACCGGATCTCGGCCGTCATGGCGAGGCGCTGATCGGCGCCCGCGATCCATAGATCGAGCCCACCGACGGCGGCGCATGCTGCGGCGACGAAGCTCTCCACCGCGGTGATCGGTGAGACCGCTCTGAAGGTGAAAGAGCCTGCGAAGAAAGGGGAGAACCTCTCCGGCGCGACCTCCGTGGCGAGCTCGAACAGGAGCGTCGCCAGCAGCGGGCCATGTACGACAAGGCCGGTGTATCCTTCGACCTCTTGGGCATAGGCGGCATCGTAGTGGATGCGGTGGCCGTTGAAGGTGAGGGCGGAGTAGCGAAAGAGCACCGTCGCATCCAACTCCCACGCGCAAGACCAGCCCTCGGCCAACGGGCGCGCGCGTGCCTGTGGCGGCGTTGCAGTTTGCGTGGCCGATCCTTGCTGGGCCGACCCTTGTGGGTCCGGTCTTTGCGGGTCCGGTCTTTGCGGGTCTGGGCGGTAGACGAGGTCTTGTTCTTCGATGAGCGCAAGACCCGCTGCACCGCTGATACGATGCTCTATCGTGACGAAAGCGAGCGGCCCGCTCCGCCCGGTCTTGCGCTCTACCGATAGCGCTCGGCTCTCGCGGCTTGCTGGTTCGCCGAGGGGGAGAGGGGCTGTGAACCGGATCCGTCCCCCTGCCCACATGCGCCGGGGCAGGCCCGTCGCGGGGACCGACCAGCCAGGCCCCGGATGCCCGTCCCGGCCGAGCGCATCTCGCGGTGCTGCTTCGAGGAAATAGAGCCAGTGCCAGAAGGGCGGCAGCGCATCGTTGGGCCCGAAAGCGG
>JBCDFC010000120.1:0-14221 GCA_039178805.1 Pseudomonadota bacterium
ATCGAAGGAGAACGTAACGTAGCCCGCGCGCGCGAGGCTGACGGCGAAGGGCTCCATCAGCTCCATGACGCCCGCGAAACCATGGGCGATGACCACTGCTGGCGCGGGCCCGTCCGCGTCAGCGGGCGTGATGATCCGCACGGGCGTGCCGTCGATCAGGCGATCCTCGAATTCGAGCCCGTTCCGCCCGGCCTCAAGCGCCGTAAGCGCATAGATCGCCGCCGCCGCTCCGATGAGGCCCACGATCGCTGAGAGCGCCTTGCGCAACCTGGCCGAGCCGTCCTGCATCCCGTCCTCGTCAAACCTGCTTGCCAATCGTGCCGATCCTGAACCGACGCATGCGGTTTTCCCGCGTGGCGTGCTAAACTGTCGCGGCACACACGCCCGAGTGATCGAAACTGTCCAGCTTGGTGCTTGATCGCTCGGAGAGCGAGGTTAGCTCTGACGGACACACGGGAAAGGCGGCTGATGATGGCTTGGCGGCTCTACAGGCTGGCATGCATTGGATTGGTGGTTGTCGCAACCGCCCTGCCGATGTCGCGTTCGCTGGCTCAGCAGGGGCCGGCCTCTGTGGTGGTGGCAGCGGTCGAGGAACGTGAAATCGCCGATACCGCGCCGGTGATCGCATCACTCGTGGGCACGGTCGAGAGTTTGGTTGCGGCGCGCGCGGCAGGCGTCGTGCTGGATGTAGGTTTCCAAACGGGCAATTGGGTCGATGCGGGCGAGACGCTCGCACGGCTCGACGATCAGCTCTTCCAGATCCAGCTTACGAATGCTGAGGCTGCGCTGGAAGCTGCGCGCGCATCGGTCGAAGTGGCCGAGGCGCGGGCGCGGCTCTCGGAACAGGCGCTGCAGCGGGCGGCAGGGCTCAAGGGCTCGGTCGCGTTCTCACGCGGTAGTTTCGAGGATTTGGAGGAGCAGGCGGCCGAGGCGCGGAGCGAGATCGCGCGGGCCCAGGCGCAGGTCGGCGTGGCAAAGGCGGCCGTTGCGCGCGCCTCTTACGACCTTGAGCATGCGGTTGTGGCCGCGCCCTTCTCTGGCGTTGTGGTCGAGCGGATGGCACAGCCCGGTCAGTATATCGGGCTTGGCGATCCGGTGGCGCGGCTCCTGGACATAACGCGGCTTGAGATTGAGGCGGAGATCCCTGTGGATCTGGTGCGCGGGATCGCCCCCGGCCGAGAGCTCAGTGCGACGTTCGACGGCGGCTACACGGCGACGGCGGTGGTGCGGACCCTCCTTCCGGTCGAGACGACGTCGACCCGGACGCGCGCTGTCCGCCTCTCGATCGTCGGCGACATGCCTGAAACCGCGTCGGCGACGGGTCGCGCCGTTACCTTGCGCGTGCCGATCAGCGCCTCTCGTCGAGCGCCGGTCGTCCCGAAGGATGCGCTCGTCTATCAGGGCACCGGTTGGATGGTGTTCGTGGCCGAGGATGGGACGGCGATGCCGCGGAGCGTGACCATCGGCCAGTCCGCCGCGGCTTATATCGAAGTGATCTCGGGCGTTTCGGTGGGCGATCTGGTCGTCGTTCGCGGAAATGAGCGGTTGCGCCCCGGCCAACCGGTGGCGCCGCGCCTGATGGACGAGGCAAGCGAACCGGAGACGACGGCCAAGGAAGTCCCCGCCGCTCCTGCCGACGCGGAACTGGAGCCGTCGGAGACTGATCAGAACGCAGAAGCGCCGATCGTGCCGAGCGGTAGTGCCGCCGCCGCAACCCCGGCGGCTGCTGCCGCCGACGGGAGCTGAGGACCGGCATGGACCCGATCCGCGTCGCGATCCAGCGGCCCATCGCCGTGGTCGCGGCGGTCCTGATGGCCGTCATGTTCGGCGCGCTCGCGCTGACGCAGATCCCGATCCAGCTCATCCCCGACGTTCGCAAGCCCGTCATCGAGGTCGAGACCGAGTGGTTCGGCGCCGCGCCCGCCGATGTCGAGCGCGAGATCGTCAATCAGCAGGAGGACGAGCTTAGGGGTCTCGAGGGCCTCGAGACCATGATCAGCCGGTCCGAGACTGGACGGGCGCGTGTCACGCTCGAATTCGCGGTCGGCACCAATATGGACCGCGCGCTGCTGCTCGTCGCCAACCGGTTGGACCGTGTCACGGGATATCCGGACGAGGCGGATGAGCCGACCCTCGACACCTCCGGCGCCGACGATAACCCCATCGCCTGGATGATCCTCCAACGCGGCGAAGGCAACACGACGCCGATGCAGCAGTTCGGCGACTTCGCCAACGACGTGATCGCCGAGCGCTTAGAACGCGTCCAGGGCGTAGCCAGCATCAACGTGTTCGGAGGCGTCGAGCGCGAGCTGCAGATCGTAATCGACCCCGAGCGACTAGCGCAGTATCGGCTAACGATCCCAGAGGTGATGGACAAGCTCCGCGCCGAGCACATCAGCACTCCCGCCGGCGATGTGGACGAGGGCAAACGCCGCTTTGTCGTGCGCGCTGTCGGCGAGCTGAACGAGGTGCGCGCGGTCGAGGACGTGGTCCTGCGCTCGGGCGCGGTGGACGCGGCGCCCGGCGCCATCGGCGGCCGCGTCTTCGTGCGCGACGTGGCCACGGTTCAATTCGGCTACAAGGAGCCCGTCGCGCGCATCCGGCAGAAGGGCGAACCCTCGATCGCGATCAACGCTGTCCGCGAGAACGGCGCCAATGTGATCGAGACGATGGAGGGTATCCGCACCGCGCTCGACGAGCTGCGCGCGACGGAGCTTCCGCGCGAGAACCTGACGATCCAACAAGTCTATGACGAGACCGTGTATATCGACGGCGCCATCGACCTCGTGATCTCGAACATCTGGATCGGCGGGCTGCTGGCGGCGGGCGTGCTCCTCGTCTTCCTACGCTCGCCGCGCGCGACGCTCGTGATCTCGCTGGCGATCCCGGTCTCCATCGTGGCAAGCTTCGTCGCGATGTCGGCGCTTGGGCGGACGCTCAACGTGATCTCGCTTGCCGGGATCGCCTTCGCCGTCGGCATGGTGGTCGATGCGGCGATCGTGGTCCTGGAGAACATCTATCGGCTGCGCCAGCAGGGCCTGCCGCCGCGCGAGGCCGCCTATCGGGGTGCTGCGCAAGTGTGGGGCGCGATCCTCGTCTCGGCGCTGACGACGGTGATGGTGTTCATCCCGATCCTGGTGATGGAGCTCGAGGCGGGGCAGCTCTTCCGCGATATCGCCGTGGCGATCTCGGTCTCCGTGATGCTCTCCCTGGTCGTCGCGGTGACGGTGCTGCCGGCGCTTTCCTCTCGCCTCCTGGCGGGGCGCAACGGCGGGGCGTTGAAGGTCATCCCCGTGCCGCTCGTCGATCATTTCGGCCGGCTCTTCTCTTGGATCATCAGGACCTATGCGCGCCTTACCGTGCGCTTCCGCCTGATCGGACTGATCGCGGTGACCGGGATCACGGCGACCGCGATCTGGGGCGCCGTGACGTTCCTGCCGAAACTCGAATACCTGCCCGAGGGCAATCGCAACCTCGTCTTCGGTGTCATCCTGCCGCCGCCCGGCTACAACCTGGCCACGACGACCGAGATCGCCGAGCGGATCGAGAACGTGGCCCGCCCGTTATGGGAGAAAGAGACCGACAGGGCCGATGAGCCGCCAGCGATCCGCCACTTCTTCTTCGTCGCTCTTCGCGGCACGACCTTCCTCGGCGGGGCGGCGAAGGACGGTAAACGGGTGACGGAGCTGATCCCCGTCCTCTCGGGCCCGATCTTCTCCGAACCCGGCACCTTCGGCTTCATCAACCAACGCTCGCTCTTCGGCCGGGGCCTGGGCGGTGGGCGCGCCATCGAGCTCAACGTCTCGGGCAACAGCCTAGAGGACATTATCTCGGTCGCCCAACGGGCTGCCGGGCGCATCGCGCAGATCTTCCCCCGCGAGGAGGGCAATCAGTTCCGCCCCCAACCGGGTCTCGAACTCGGCTCCCCCGAAGTGCGCCTCGTGCCCGATCGCGTGCGCCTCGCCGATGCGGGCGTGACGGCGGAGACCCTGGCGCTCTCCATCGACGCTTATAACGACGGTATCCGGGTCGAGGAGATCACCATCGGCTCCGAACGCCGGGACCTCACGCTGAAGGGCGGCCAAGGTTTTGGCCCCAATATCCGGACGCAGGACATCGGCTCCTTCCCGGTCGTCGCACCCAACGGTCGCATCATCCCGGTCTCGGCGCTCGCCGATGTCCAGCTCACCGCCGGCCCTGTCGAGATCCGGCACCGAGAACGGCTCCGCACCATCACGCTCGAGATCCGGCCGAGCCAGGCAATCCCGCTCGAAACCGCCCTCGAAATGGTGCGCGACGAGGTGATGGCGCCGATCGAGGCCGAGGGTCTGCCCGGCGACGTCCGCTTCTCGGTATCGGGTGCTGCGGACGAGCTGACGAAGACCTGGAATGCGCTGCAGATCAATCTCCTGCTCGCCCTCGTCATCGTCTATCTGGTGATGGCGGTCCTGTTCGAGAGCTTCGTCCTACCGCTTGTGATCCTCATCTCTGTGCCCGTGGCGGGGGCTGGCGGGGTGCTCGGTCTCTGGCTGCTAAACCAGTACCAAACCCAGCCGCTCGACATGCTGACGCTCTTGGGCTTCGTCATCCTGATCGGCATCGTCGTGAACAACGCGATCCTCCTCGTGCACCAATCGCTCTATCACCTGCGCGAGGAAGGCATGCCCGCCGTTCAGGCGATCGAGGAGGCGACGCGCAATCGTATCCGCCCGATCTTCATGTCCACGCTGACCTCGGTCTTCGGCATGCTTCCGCTCGTGGTCTTCCCAGGGGCGGGGTCCGAGCTTTACCGCGGTCTCGGCTCAGTCGTTGTCGGCGGTCTCTCGATGTCGGCGGTGCTCACGCTTCTCCTCGTGCCCCCGCTCCTCCGCCTGACCTTGAGCGTGGCACCGGATCTGCCCGCACCGGATCCGCAGCCGACGCCAGCGGAGTGATTGGCGGAGTGATTGCCGGAGTGATTGGCCGAGTGAATTGGTGCTGCGCGGCCGTCTGCCGCGCCACCCTTGAGCCGGCGGCGCAAAGGGCATTTACCAATCCATGATCACCGTCCTCGCGTTCCCCGCCACGAAGTATCTGCTTCTCATCGCCTTTCTGGGCCTCCTCGATGAGCTTCTGCGCGCCGGTGGCCGCCATGCCGTGTCGGAGCGCCTCAAAAGCGGCGTGCCGCTCCTCGAGGCGCTGGCGACGCTCTTCGGTCAGCTCGTCGGCCGGCACCCGTTCTCGCGCGGCCATCTCGTCTCGGTCGTTTTGTTGACGGCGGGCGCCTATCTCCTGCTCTTCAGCCTCTTTCTCGACTGGGCGCCCGCAGCGGAAGGCTTGCGGGCCTCCGCGGATATGGATGTCGAGGGGTCGGTCGTCGATCAGATCTTCCGCTTCTGGCTCTTCTTCGGCCTGCCGTCGACAGCGCTTTCCCTCGCGGTCTGCCGGGTCGTGATCGGCGCGCTTCGCAAAGGCAGGCTACCTGCCCGGCTCCGACTGCCCGCGCTCATCGCCGGCGATATCGCGCTCACGCTCGTGGTCACCTGGGTGCTCTATTTCGGTGCCATGATGATCGTACGCCCCCTCGGGCCGCGCCAGAACGTGCCAGAGACCTTCGATCTCACCAATCTGACCTTCGCCTACGCGATCGGCTTCACCTCGCTATCGGGCGTCTATATCTACGCAGCCTTCGTCTCGACCGTACTCATCCTCGCCGTGGCCCTCGCCCGCCCGCTCCTCAACCGGCTGACCTTGCCGCAACGCTTCGCGATGCAACCGCTGACCCTCGCTGCGATCCCGGTCGCTGCCGTCTTCTTGTTGATCGACACGGCCCGCCTCCTCGGCTGAGACCGGCGCCGCCCCCTGGCACCACAAAGACGCATCGCGGCGACCAGCCGCGATACCGTTCACTTGCCCTTGGAGGCCCTCGAGGCGTTAGCTCGGGCTCGGTGCCGACACATCCGGCTCGGACAGAACGCTCCAATTCACGTCATCCCCGGGCCCGACCCGGGAAGCCAGCAAACCGACTGAACTCCAGGGCCCCAGGCGACGCTTGTTGACCGGATCAAGTCCGGGAATGATGGAATGCCGTCCTTCGGTCGGACCGCTAGCCGAAGAGGCCGAGGCTCTCGAGCTTCAGCATCACTTCATGCGCACAGTCGTCCGGCGAGACGTTGACCGTGTTCACCCGTAGCTCCGGCGTCTCCGGCGCTTCATAGGGGTCGGAGATACCTGTGAACTCCTTGATCTTGCCCTCGCGCGCGAGCTTGTAGAGGCCCTTGCGGTCGCGCCGCTCGCACTCTTCCAAGGGCGTCGCCACATGCACCTCGACGAAAGCGCCGCAGCTCTCGATCAGGTCCCGCACATCCGCCCGCGTCGCCGTATAGGGCGCGATCGGCGCACAGATCGCGATGCCCCCGTTCTTGGTGATCTCCGATGCGACATAGCCGATCCGCCGGATATTGATGTCGCGATGCTCCTTCGAGAAGCCGAGCTCCGAGGAGAGATGCTTGCGCACCACATCGCCGTCCAAAAGCGTGACCGGCCGCCCGCCAAGCTCCATCAGCTTGACCATGAGCGCATTGGCGATGGTCGATTTGCCCGAGCCCGAGAGCCCCGTGAAGAACACGGTAAATCCCTGCGAGGACCGCGGCGGGTGGGTGCGGCGCAGTTCCTGCACGACTTCCGGAAACGAGAACCAATCCGGGATATCGAGCCCCTCGGCCAGACGCCGCCGCAGCTCCGTGCCGGAGATGTTGAGGACCGTGGCCCCCTCGGCCACCTCGTCCGCCGGCTGATACTCGGCCCGTTCCTGCACAAAGACCATCTGCTTGAATGGCACCATTTCGAGCCCGATCTCCGCCTCGTACTCGCGAAACATGTCCTGCGCGTCGTAGGGCCCGTAGAAATCCTCACCGGTCGAGTTCTTGCCGGGCCCCGCATGATCGCGCCCGACGATGAAGTGTGTGACGCCATGATTGCGGCGGATCAGCCCATGCCACACCGCCTCGCGCGGCCCCGCCATGCGCATCGCGAGGTTCAAGAGCGAGAGATGCGTGGTCGCAGCCGGGTATTTGTCGAGCACCGCCTCATAGCAACGCACGCGGGTGAAATGGTCCACATCACCCGGCTTCGTCATGCCGACGATGGGATGGATCAGGAGGTTCGCCTGCGCCTCCTTCGCCGCCCGGAAGGTCAGCTCCTGATGCGCGCGATGCAGCGGATTGCGCGTCTGGAAGGCCACGACGCGGCGCCAGCCGAGCTTGCGGAAAAAGGCACGCAGCTCGTTCGGCGTATCCCGCCGTGCCTTGTAGTCGTAATGCACAGGCTGCGTGAGCCCCGTGACCGGCCCGCCCAGATAGACGGGGCCCGCGGTGTCATGCAGGTAGCGCACCGCCGGATGTGCCTTGTCGTCCGCGCCGAAGACCTTCTCCGCCTCCCGCGCTTTGTTCGGCGTCCAGCGGTCGGTCACCGACATGATGGCGAGGATCACGCCCTCGGGGTCGCGGAGGGCGATGTCCTGACCGGGCTCCACTTTCTCGGCGAAGGCCGCACTCACATCGAGCGTCACCGGGATCGGCCAGAGCGCCCCGTTCGCAAGGCGCATCTTCTCGACCACGCCCTCGTAATCCGCCTCGCTCAAAAACCCTTTGAGCGGCCTGAAGCCGCCATTCATCAGAAGCTCGAGATCGCAGAGCTGGCGTCGCGTGAGATCCCAGGAAGGCAGCCCGCCAGCCTCGACCTTCAGTTTCTGCGCGCTTTCGGGCGAGACATAGAGCTCGGAAATCGGGGCGAGGCTGGTCATCGGAATGGCTCCTATGGGCCCTCTATGGTGCCGGCGGGCGGCATTGGGCGGCGTTGGTCGACGTTGGTCGACGTTGGTCGGCGGCGGGCGGCGGCGGACAAAGGCGGTCGCGGCAGGGCGTCTCGCGCGGGCTACTGCCGGGGCGGGCGGGCCCCGTCAACCCCAGAGACGTCACGCGATCGGCAATCCGCTTTGCACTGCAGCACGAATAGAGGCCGCGAAGATCGCGCCAACGCGGCATGGACAGAACGATAGCCTGCCAAGATAAACAGGGCATGATGACCGATACCGATGCCCGCCGCTTCTTGCGCCATCTCTTCGACACCGCCGTTGCCGCCGCCGACCCGATGGCCGTGATCCCCGCCTGGCTGCCGGCACGGCCTGGGCCTGGTTCTGGGCCTGGGGCGGGACGTACCGTGGTGGTTGGTGCGGGCAAAGCATCCGCCCGTATGGCCGAAGCACTGGAGACCGCCTGGCCCACTGATCCCGACCGGCCGCTCGAAGGACTGGTCATCACGCGCTACGGCCACGCCCGCCCTTGCGCGCGTATCGAGATCGTCGAGGCCGCCCATCCGGTGCCCGATGCGGCAGGCCTTGCCGGAGCGGAACGCATGCTTGCGCTGGTCGACGGGCTCGGTGCTGACGACCTGGTGATCGCGCTCATCTCCGGCGGTGGCTCGGCGCTCCTGACATTGCCGGTGGAGGGTGTGACGCTTGAGGAAAAGCAGGCCGTGAACCGCGCGCTGCTGGCGAGCGGCGCCGCGATCGGCGAGATGAATGTCGTGCGCAAGCATCTGAGCCGGGTGAAGGGCGGGCGATTGGCAGCGGCAGCGCACCCCGCGCGAATGGTGGCGCTGTTGATCTCCGACGTCCCTGGCGACGATCCGGGCACGATCGCTTCCGGGCCGACGGTCGGTGAGCGGTCGACGCCTGCGGATGCACGCGCGATCCTGGCGCGCTATGGCATCGACCCGCCGGCAAGCGTCATTCGGCATCTTTCCTCGGCCGGCCTTTGTCCTGGGCCCGACGACCTACGGCTTGCACGGGTCGAAAACCACGTGATCGCGGCACCGCAGCTCAGTCTCGAGGCGGCGGCGGAAGCGGCCCGGGCGGCAGGCGTGACCCCGGTGATCCTGGGCGACAGCATCGAGGGCGAAGCGCGCTATGTGGGCCAAGTGCTGGCGGGGATCGCCGGGCAGGTCCTACAGCACAGCCAACCGGCGCCACGACCGACCGTGCTGCTTTCCGGTGGCGAGACGACCGTGACGCTCCGCGGCCAGGGGCGCGGCGGGCGGAACGTGGAGTGCCTTCTCGGTGCTGCCCTGGCGCTCCCCGGTCGCCCGGTCTGGGCGCTGATGGGCGACACGGACGGCGTCGATGGTGCCGAGGAAGTCGCCGGCGCGATCGCAACCCCGGATACGCTGGTGCGTGCCACAGCGGCAGGCCGCGACCCAGCAGCGGATCTCGCCGCAAACGACGCGCACAGCTTTTTCGAGGCGCTCGGCGATCAAATCGTCACGGGGCCGACACTTACGAATGTGAACGATTTCAGAGCTTTGTTGATCCCGTAGAGGGCGAAGAATGGCCGTGAGACAGTGCCGCTCGGCGCCGCGCCCTCCCACGACAGCTTAGGTGCGAACCCTTTAAGTTTCTGCGAACGCTGCTTGGGTTTCGGACGCAACGCCGTCCGACAGCGCGGCAAGATGTTAGCGGTTCGTTCAGGCGACTCGGCCTATCCTGTCACGGGAGGGCACGGGAAGACCGGGGAACTCCCAGCAATTCGGTTGCAAAGAACGCAGGGCGATGGAACGCTCCAAATGACCGGTGCGGCGGTCTCAACTTGCAGAGTTTAGCGTTGCGGCTGCGCCGCGGCGGGGTAGCGATGGACGCAGGCCGGCCAGGCGCGGCATCGGGCGCGGCATCAGGCGCGACCAGCGAGGGAGCGGTGCAGCATCTAATCCAGCAGCGCGAAGCTGAGCGATGTCCCAGCCCGGCTGGCGTTCCAAGATCGCTCGCCAGGCGCCCAGGGCGCCGGGATCCGTGTAGAAGTGCCAATGCGATATCGCCTCATTCATCCGTTCGCACGCGAAGCCACGCATCGCGAGGATTTGCGCCGTCGCTGGCGCATCGAGCTGAAGATCGATCCAGCGGCTGGCGGTTGCACCGAGGGGCTGAAGCCCGGCGACGCCGAGCGAACGGTCAGCGGGTTCGGGCGAGCGGGGTGCCAGGAGGTTGAAGAGCCCGTCGAAGAGATCGTTCGCCCGCGAATAAGCGTGGTAGAAGCTGCCCGACCCTCCCGCTTCCGCCTGAGCCGTGAGTGCGGCGCGCGCGACACCCGCATACTCGGCCGCGCCGAGCAGCAGGTTGCGGCCGAGAGAGAGGTCGGGTCGCTCTGCGACGGCAGCCAACGCGACGCGAGCACCGAGGCTATGGGCGAGGATGTCTACGCGGAGATCGGGCCGGCGTTCAGCGATGCGCCCGAGCATCCGGGCAAGCGCCGACCCCGCTACCGCCGCCGCTTCGTACACCACCGCGAAGTCGTTGCGACCCGTGGCGACGAGCGTGCGGAACGGCCGCCGCCGCCCGTCCCAGCCGAAACCGATGACGAGCCCCGCTCTCTCGCCCAAAAGGCCGAGGCTCGCGGGCCAGTTGGCGCGGCATGGCCAGACAGCCTTCCGCCGCGGGATCTCCACCGTGTCGTAGAGCGTCTCCTGCGGACAGTAAGGCGTGCTGCCATCGGCACATGGACGCCAAGTGAAGCGATAGCCGTGGACGAGAACGGTAATGCGCACTCCTGTTGGGGGCAGGGCGTCCAGCGCCGTGTCGAGGGCGGTTGTCCAGGCACCCTGGCTGCGATGCGCCAGAAGCGCGCCGTCCTCCGTCGCGTTCAGCCTCAGCACTGCCATGCTCGCCCTCGATCCGGCGGATTTTCTCCGCTCTGGCGATTGGGATACCTGCCCGCGACAAAGGCTCTGCTGCAATCGAATGACAGTCGGATGACGGATCGGGCGATCCCGTGCTCTCTACGCAACGACGGCATGCGGAGCGCTTCCTTGACCGGCGCCGTTGGGCTGGGTAACCGAGAGGCGTCGCGATTTGGCAGACCGGATTGCGGGCGACGTAAAAGAAACCGCTAAAGAGGTCGGCGAAGGGCATCTGCCCGGCCGTTCCCCGTACCCGGTCGCTTCTGTCGATGGCGTCGCGCCGTGGGAGTGGCAGCATGGATGATCAGGGCCCTGGGCAAAACGGCGCTCGCGCTGCGTACCGGCCGCGCACGCGGCTTGTGCATGCGGGTACCAGACGCAGCCAATACGGCGAGACCTCTGAGGCGCTCTACCTTACGCAGGGCTTCGTCTATCCGGATGCCGAAGCGGCGGAGGCGCGCTTCAAGGGCGAGCATGAGGGCGACGGCTTCATCTATGCCCGCTACGGCAACCCGACCGTCGCGATGTTCGAGGATCGGATCGCGGCCCTCGAGGGTGCCGGTGCGGCCTTTGCCACCGCTTCTGGCATGGCGGCGGTGCATACGGCGCTCATGTGCCAGTTGCGGGCGGGCGATCATGTGGTGGCGGCGCGCGCGCTTTTCGGGTCGTGTCTCTACATCATCGAGACGCTCTGCCCCCGCTTCGGGATCGAGGTGACGCTGGTCGATGGCACGGATCTCGATGCCTGGCGGGCAGCGATGCGGCCCGAGACGCGGTTGGCCTTTCTCGAGACGCCGTCGAACCCCACGCTCGAGATCATCGATCTTGCCGCGGTCGCCGAGATCGCCCATGGCGTCGGCGCGAGGCTCGTGGTCGACAATGTCTTCGCGACGCCGCTTTATCAGCGACCGCTGGAACACGGTGCGGATGTGGTCGTCTATTCGGCGACCAAGCATATCGACGGGCAGGGCCGGTGCCTCGGCGGTGTTGTGCTGGGGACGGAGAAGTTCATCCGCGACGAGGTTGAGCCCTATGCCAAGCATACGGGGCCGGCGCTGAGCCCCTTCAATGCTTGGGTGATGCTGAAATCGCTGGAGACGATGGCGATGCGGGTCGAGGCGCAGACCGATGGCGCCGAGCTGCTGGCGCGGCATCTGGACGGACAGGCGCGCGCGGGGGCTGCGGCAGCGGCGCTCGGGCGCGTGCTCTATCCGGGACTTCCTAGCCATCCACAGCATAATCTGGCGGCTCGGCAGATGGAGCGGCCGGGGCAGGTCTTGGCCTTCGAGATCGCTGGCGGCCAGACGGGGGCCTTCCGTTTCTTGAACGCGCTCAAGCTGATCGGGATCTCGAACAATTTGGGCGACGCAAAGAGCCTGGTGACGCATCCGACGACGACGACGCATCAGCGGCTGACGGAGGAGGCGCGCGCCGGGCTCGGCATCACGCCTGGGCTCGTGCGCCTTTCGGTGGGGCTCGAAGATCCTGAGGATCTGCGGGAAGACCTGGATCGGGCGCTCGCCGCGGTCTGAGAGGTGGATGGGCGGGCCTGCGGTCGCCCGTTCGCGCGTCGCCAAGCGCGAGGGCGCTTGGCGGCTTGCTCCGCCCGCCCACCGGCCTGCGCCCGCAATGGCACCGCGCGGTAGGTCGACGATGCGCGCAACGGGCCGCTGGGCTGCCACACCCTCGCTTACGGGTTGCGGGGAGTCGTTCGGTGACGCAAGCGGAGATCTGCGAGCTGCAGGCCGCCCTCAGCCTGTTGGGTTTTCATCCGGGGGCGCGGGACGGGGTCCTGGGAGTGCGGACGCAGGATGCGGTCGAAGCCTGCCTTTCGGTGTTGCCGGCGGTGCCCGTAACGCTTTGGCAAGCGCCCGATCCGCTTCGCGCCGCGGGCTGCCGATTGCTCCTTGTCGATGCCCTCGATCGTCTCGCCCGGCGTCTGCCCCCTTGCCCGAACGACACCGGCGACGCAGGGTCGGCCCGCGACGCATTGGGAGGCGAGGATGATTGAAGTCGAGTGGGCGCGGCTGAAGGCGCATGAGATCAGGGGACGGGTGGCGGCGGGCGCTGCGGTGATCCTTCCGCTCGGTGCGACCGAGCAGCATGGTCCGCATCTGCCGGTGATGACGGATTGCAGGATCGGGCATGAGATCGCGGTGCGCGCGGCGCGTCGGGCGGCAGAGGCCGGGCGCGACACGCTTGTGGCCCCAGTCGTCTGGTCGGGCCTTTCGGAGCATCACATGGTGTTCGGCGGGACCTTCACGATCAGCCCCGCGACCTTCCAGGCGCTGGTTGCCGATCTTGTGGAGGGGCTCGTGCGGCTCGGCGTGCGCGATGTCCTGCTCTCGAACAGCCATGGCGGCAATGTGCGGGCGATGCAGACGGCGGCGGAAGGGCTTGCTGCGCGGCTACCCGTGACCGTGGTGGCGACGACTTATGCCGCGGAGGCGGGCGAGGCGATCAACGCGCTGCTCGAGGATCAGGCGAGCCTGATGCATGCGGAGGAGGCGGAGACCTCGATGATGCTGGCGCTTGAACCCGATCTCGTCGACGCGTCGGATCTTGCGAGCCTTGCCGATGGCGCTGGAAGCGGCGCGCTCGAAGCGGGGCGGGCATCCTTTCGTTGGCGGCCGTTCCAGCATGTCACTGGCAATGGCATCCGGGGCAATCCGGCACGGGCGACGGCGGAGAAGGGCGAACGCGTGCTCGAAGTCTCGGTCGAGGCGATCGCTGCGCTGCTGCTGGACAATGAGACCTGGGCGCCGGCCGTGGACAGGCGCGGCTCGGGCACGGGCGGGGTCCCCTTCGCGCCTTCGACCTAGCGCGGTTGCAGCAGCAACGCGGCGACGGTATCGCAGATGCGAAATCATCGCGTGAGAGGGTGCCGATGGCGATCAAGCAGGAGCTGGCGGAGCATATCCGCACCATCCCCGACTTCCCTGTGCCAGGTGTGCAGTTTCGGGATGTGACGACGCTTTTCGCCCATCCGCCGGCTTTTCGGAGCGCCGTCGACGCCATGATCGCGCCCTATGCCTCGGAAGGCATCGAGGCGGTCGCGGGGCTCGATGCGCGCGGCTTTATCCTAGGCGGCGCGATGGCCTATCAAATGGGGCTGCCCTTCGTGCCGATCCGCAAGAAGGGGAAGCTCCCCTCGAAGACCATCGCCGAGGCCTACAGCCTGGAATACGGCGAGGCGATCGTTGAGATCCATGATGATGCCGTAGCGCCAGGGGCGCGGGTTCTGCTGGTCGACGACCTGCTGGCGACGGGGGGTACAGCGATTGCTGGCGTAAGCTTGCTGCGCCGGCTCGAGGCCGAGGTGGTGGCAGCGGCGTTCCTTGTGAACCTTCCCGATCTTGGCGGCGCGCGGCGATTGGCGGAGATCGAGGTGCCGATCCTCTGCCTTTGCGAGTTCGACGGGGACTGAGCCCGCCCTTCGGCGCCTATCTTGCCCGGGCGCGGCTGAGCGCCGATAGTCCGCGCGCCATCGCCCAGCCTTCGAGAGACGGAGCAC
>JBCDFC010000121.1:0-14088 GCA_039178805.1 Pseudomonadota bacterium
CTGTTGCCGCCGCTGCTCAGCCCGGGCGCGCTCGGCGTCCTCGGCCCGCTGCGCGCGGACCGCGCCGAAGATCGGACCGATCTCGGAGGCACCAAACCGGACGACGACCGTTCCCTCCTCCTCACCAGGCGAGACGCTGAGGACACCCGCGCTGTCGATGGCATCTGGCCGGCCGATCGCGCCCTTGAGGTACAGTTGCATGTTGTCGTCGAGGAGCGCGTCGAAGCGCGCGGTCTGTCCCACGAGATCGGGCTCAGCCTTGACCCTGTCGCCAAGGAAGAGGCCGGCATCGCCCGAGACGAGCCCGGTGAGCTGACGCCCCTCCCGCCGGCCGATCTCGCCCGGGATGGCGTCGGTCAGGCTCCCTTGAACCACCCGGCGGAGATTTGCGCGCATCCGCGGGTTGGGATCGGCCAGACGCTCCCGGTCGCGGTCGGAGACATCGATCTGCCCCTCAAGCTGCACATAGTACTCATAGACGACATTCGCCGTCTTGGTGGCTATGGTGCTGACGAGCAGGAGCAGCGCCGCTGCCGCGATGCCGATGGCTGCGATGCCATAGGCCTTGAGGCGCATCTCCGCCCAGTAGCGCGCTCTCAGGCGCGACTTGTTCGCGTCGCCTGTGTGCTTCGCGGAAAGCTCGTTGAAATCGACGGTCGTGGTCATCGCCGCGGCTTCCTCAGTCGTACATTTCGCGGTAGCGGCGCACCACTCGAAGGGCGACCACATTCAGGACAAGCGTCACACAGAAGAGCGTGAAGCCCAGGGTGAAGGCCGGCGCCGCGGCCGTGTCGGCCTCGGTATCGCCGGTGATGAGCATCACGATCTGCACCGTCACCGTCGTGACCGCATCGAGCGGGTTGAGCGTCATCTGCGCGCCCTGACCCGCGGCCATCACCACGATCATCGTCTCGCCGATGGCGCGCGAGGTGCCCAACAGGACGGCGGAGACGATGCCGGGCAGCGCTGCGGGCAGGATCACCTTCTGGATCGTCTCGGCCTTCGTCGCGCCCAGCGCATAGGAGCCGTCGCGCAGCGACTGCGGCACCGCATTGATCACATCGTCGGAGAGCGAGGAGATGAAGGGGATGATCATGATCCCCATGACCATGCCGGCGGCGAGCGCGCTCTCGGAAGCGACGGAGAGCCCGATCGACGCGCCGAAATCCCGGATCGCCGGAGCGACCGTGATCGCCGCGAAGAAGCCGTAGACCACGGTCGGAATGCCAGCGAGGATCTCAAGCAGCGGCTTGGCCCAGGCGCGCGTCTGCTTCGATGCGAAATCCGAGAGGTAGACGGCGGCGAAAAGACCGACGGGCACCGCCACCAGCATCGCGATAATCGTGATCATCAGCGTGCCGACGAAGAGAGGGATGGCGCCGACCTTCGACGGGTCCAGGCTGCCCTCCTGCACGCCGGCAAGCGGGGCCCAGGTCGTGCCGAAGACGAAGTCATCGACGTTCCAACCGATGCGTTGGAAGAAGATGATCGTCTCACCAATAAGCGAAAGGACGATGCCGACGGTGGTAAGGATGGCGATGGTCGCTGCGGTCCAAAGCATCGTGCGCAGGATCCGCTCGGCCCGGTGGCGCGCTCGGAAGGTCCTGTCGACTTGGTGATACGTGACGTAGAACGCCGTGGCCGCCGCAGCGATGCCCAGGATCGAGATCGCGAGCACGCGGGTGAAGTTCACGCTCTCATAGCGCGCTGCGATCGTCTCGCGCAGGTCGTCCACCGTTGACGAGACGCCGCCCGTCGCAAGCTTGATCGCGTCGGTGAACACAAGGCTCTGCTCGATCGGCCTGAGATCGGGCGCGCGCTCCGCGATCATCGCATAGAGCGACGCGTTCATGATCGCTGTCGCGGCAATGTCGATCACGATGAATGTGCCGAAACCGGCAATCGCCACCCAAAGGAGCGCATAGAGCCCATGATACGCGGGACGCGAATGCAGTGAGGCGAGCTTGCCTTCGGCCGAGGTCACCGCGCGTTGGCGGCAGACCGCGAAGGCCGTGCAGGCCAGAAGCGCTATCAGAAGCGAGGCATAGGGCAGCATCGAAGCCTCCGCATGGGACGCGGTCGAGCGCTCCCACCCCTCCGAAACTAGGGCATAGGGGACCGTTCCCGTTGCCCCATAGGCGTATCACCAAGACAGGCAGGGACCGCAGCCCCTGCCCTATCGTCAGAACGCACGAGCTTCGCCGATCAGAACGACTTGCTCTCGAGCTTTGCCTTGCTGAGCTTGCTCTTCGACATCGCCTGTTCGGCATTGTCGGTGTGCGTGCCGTCGTCGAGCGGGATAAGACCGCGCTCAACCAGGTAGCCGCCATCGGCCGAGGCATCCTCGCTGACGAACTCGGCCACATACTCCATGATGCCCGGGATGACGCCGATATGCGCCTGCTTCACGTAGAAATACATCGTGCGGGCAAGGGCATAGTCGCCGGTCAGGATATTATCGAAGCTCGGCTCGACGCCGCCCACGGGCGCGCCCTTGATGGCGCCGGCATTTTCTTCGAGGAAGCTATAGCCGAAGACGCCGACGGCGTTCGGATTGGCCTGGAGCTTCTGCACGATCAGATTGTCGTTCTCGCCGGCATCGACATAGGCGCCATCGTCACGAACCTCGATCTCGATCTCGAGGCCGGCATCCTCGCAGCCTTCCTCAAGGGCGAGTTCCTCGAAAGCGTCGCGCGTGCCCGAAGACGGCGGCGGACCCAGAACCTCGATCTTGAGCGCCGGCAACGACGGATCGACATCCGACCACATGGCAGGCTCACCCGCACCCTTCACCAACGCCTTGCAGAGATGCGCGCGCGTCAGGGTGAAATCCGGGCCCGATTTGTCATTGGCGACGACGATGCCGTCATAGCCCACGAAAACCTCGGTGATGTCGGTGACACCGTTCGACTGGCAGAGGTCGAACTCTTTCGGCTTCATGCGGCGCGACGCGTTGGTGATGTCAGGGGACTCAATACCCACACCGGAGCAGAAGAGCTTGAGCCCACCGCCCGAGCCAGTGGACTCGACAACCGGGGTCGGAAAACCCGACGCCTTGCCAAAGTTCTCGGCAACGGCAGTCGCGAACGGAAACACGGTGGAAGAGCCGACGATACGGATCTGGTCGCGGGCTGCAGCGGTACCGGCCATACCGACCAGGGCAACAGCGACCGCGGCGACACCAACGGTGAGCTTTTTCACGGGGATCTCTCCAGCAGAGCTTGTATATGGGTGCAGCCGGGGGACTGCAGCTCAGCGCCCCTGCGCTGGCACGGCAGCTCGTATTCCGGCCCGACAACAGCCTGGCTACAGTTTTGTGAAGCTTTTCTTACAGGACCGCACTATACCTAGTGGGTGCCAATCCTTTGGGCACAAATTCAACCGCTTAGCCTGATACCTGCGTTTCCGGTCGTTCGGTCACCGACTGGGGAGAGGATCGGCAGCCAAACGGTGAAACGGGCGCCCTCGCCCGGCGTGCTGTCGATCTCGAGATGCCCTCGATGGCGGTTCAGGATGTGCTTGACGATAGCAAGGCCAAGGCCCGTGCCCCCACGCTCTCGCGAGCGGCTGACGCTGACGCGATAGAAGCGTTCGGTGAGACGAGGCAGATGCTCTCGCGCGATGCCGGGCCCATCATCCTCGACGGTGATGCCGCACATGCCAGGATGCTCGCTGCCGCCGTCACGCCAACGCAGTGTGACGGAGCCACCATCGCTGCCGTATCTGAGCGCGTTCTCGATCAGGTTGACAAAGACCTGGGTCAGCTCCTCGCGCTCACCTGGCACCTCGATCTCGCCTTCAGTCTCTCCAGTCGTCCTGGGGGCTGCAGGCATCACGATGCGCGCGCCCGACTGTTCGGCGAAGGGTTGCAGGGCCTCCACGACTTCGCCGACGATCCGATGGATCGGCTGCGGCTCCGACGGGTGCTGCCGTTCGTTAAGTTCGATGCGATTGAGGCTGAGCAGGTCCTCCACGAGCCGGCCCATACGCTCCGCCTGGGCCGCCATCATGGGCAGAAACCGTGCCTGGGCGTCGGGATCGCTGCGCGCGTGGCCTAGAAGCGTCTCGATCAGCCCCGACACGGCCGCAAGCGGTGTCTTGAGCTCGTGGCTGGCATTCGCCACGAAATCGCGGTGAAGCTCTTCGGCCCGCCGCGCCCGCGTGCGATCCTCGATCGCGACGAGAATGGGGGGCCGGTCGCCAGTCTCGGGCAACGTCGTCTCGGCGCCGAGAGAGACGACATGGCAGCAGAGATGGAGGCTTTTGCCGCGCCTTAGCGCGAACTCCACCTCGCGCGGCTGTTCGTCGAGCACGACCTCCTCAATCGTCTCGAGAAGGCGCGGTGCGCGAAGCGCCTCAACGGGAAAGCCGCTATCGGCACCTGGCCCGAAAAGAGCACGCGCAGTCGGATTGATGAATTGTACGCGGCCCTCTGGCGTGATGAGCGCGATGCCGATGGGCAGCCGGTCGAGGAGGACACGACCGAAGCCGGGCGGAAGATCACCGAACTCTGCTTCGGGCTCGATGCTCCCGTTGGGCTCGTCTTGGACCGGCTGAGGCGCCGCTGGAAGCGCTGCCGAAACCTCCTCGCGCCCCTGCAACAGAACGCCGACGACTGCCCCGACCCCCGCCGCTACGGCCACGACGATGCCGTCGCCATGCAGTTGCGATGCAGCGATGCCGGCCGCCGCGGCGCATCCCCCCGGAACAAGCAGGTCCCAGGCTTCCCGTCTCCACACCTGCGTGCCTCCGCCCTCGCCGCGAACACGCCAATATGCCGCGCAACGACCTAAAACTGGAATCCTGCTATCGACACAATCATATGACAGTCCAATCGGCGCTTTGGAGGGGCGAGGATGATCAAGTTCGCGCTGCGTTGCTCACGGGGCCACAGGTTCGAGTCCTGGTTCGCGAACAACGATACATTCGAGAAGTTGCGCTCAGCGGGGGCTGTCGCCTGCGTCGAGTGCGGCGATACCGATATCGACAAAGCCTTGATGGCGCCGGCCGTGCGGACGGCGGAAGCAAAGGCGAAGACGCCGACGCAACCGCTGCCTCAGGGCGCCCCACAGAACGCGGCCGGAGATGGGGACGCCGTGCCGATGCTTTCAGCGCCGCGATCCCCGCAGGAAGCAGCCCTTGCCGAATTGCGCGCCAAGATCGAGGCGGCAAGCGACAATGTGGGTAAGGAGTTCGCAGCCGAAGCGCGACGCATCCATGCCGGCGAGGCGCCTGAGCGCCCGATCCTGGGCGAGGCGAGCCTCTCGGAAGCGAAATCGCTGATCGAGGACGACATTCCCGTCACGCCACTGCCCTGGATGTCGAAGCGCAACGCGTGAGAACCTGCGCTTGACGCTGCCAGAGGCGCCTTGTCGCAGAGGCGGTGCGGAGCTATAGCACCGCCGCCGACACGCAGGCTCGACATCGCCCCCGAGAACACAGCCATGACCGCCTCAGACGCTCCCGCCAGCGCTCCTCATCGTCAACCGCGACTGGTGATGAAGTTCGGCGGCACGTCGGTCGCCGATCTGGAACGCATTCGCGCCGCCGCGGCCAAAGTCGTTGCCGAAGTCGCGCGCGGCTACGAGGTCGCCGTGGTCGTATCGGCCATGGCGGGAGAGACGAACAAGCTTGTCGGCTATGTCGGCGAGGCTGCGACCGAGCCGGGCGAGAACGGCTACGGTCTCTACGATGCCCGGGAGTATGACGCCGTCGTCGCGGCTGGCGAGCAAGTCACCTCCGGCCTCATGGCGCTCGTGCTGCAGTCGCTGGGCGTGCCCGCGCGCTCATGGCTGGGCTGGCAGATCCCGATCCGCACCTCGGCCGCCCATGGTGCCGCGCGCATCGAAGAGATCGACACCACCCTCCTTGACCAAAAGTTCGGCGAAGGTCTGCACGCGGTGGTCGCGGGTTTTCAGGGGCTTGGCCCCGACGGCCGGATCGCGACGCTGGGGCGTGGCGGTTCCGACACCTCGGCCGTCGCCTTGGCCGCCGCGCTCAAGGCGGAGCGCTGCGACATCTACACGGATGTCGACGGTGTCTACACGACCGATCCGCGGATCGAACGGCGCGCCCGCAAGCTCGAGCGCATCGGCTATGAGGAAATGCTGGAGCTCGCCTCGCTCGGCGCCAAGGTGCTGCAGACCCGGAGTGTCGAGCTCGCAATGCGTTACAACGTGCCGCTCATGGTGCGCTCGTCCTTCTCCGACGATCCCGGCACCCTGGTCTGCAGCGAGGAGGAGCTGATGGAACAGAACGTCGTATCGGGCGTCGCCTATAGCCGCGACGAGGCGAAGTTGACGCTTCTGAAAGTGCCCGACCGACCGGGCATCGCCGCCTCGATCTTCGGCCCGCTGGCCGATGCGGGCGTCAATGTCGACATGATCGTGCAGAATATCGGCGCCGACGGCATGACCGATATGACCTTCTCCACCAGTCTTGGCGACGTGGCGCGGGCCCGAGCCGCCCTCGACGCAGCGCAAAGCGACATCGGTGCCCAGAGCCTGGTGGTGGATGAGACAGTCGCCAAAGTCTCGGTCGTCGGCATCGGTATGCGCAGCCACGCGGGCGTCGCTCAACGCATGTTCAAATCGCTCGCCGATGAGGGTGTGAACATCAAGGTCATCACAACCTCCGAAATCAAGGTGTCGGTCCTGATCGACCGGAAGTACATGGAGCTTGCGGTCCAGGCGCTGCACGAGGCGTTCGGTCTCGCTGGAGCGCCAAGCTAGCCACTGCGCTAGGCCCGACGCTGGCACGGGCTGTGCAAGCGTCGGGTCGAGGCGACGCCGTTACGGCGCTTGATGAGAGAGGGCGGAACGATGCCCACCACCGAGAAAGGCGGCTCCAGGGCCCTTCTCCGCGCGCTGCGCGCCGTCATGGCGCGGCAGGGCGATGGGCAGGCGCGTCTCGACAAGGTGGTGAACCTCGTGGCCTCGAACATGGTGGCCGAGGTCTGCTCGATTTACCTCAAGCGCGACGATCGTACGCTGGAGCTTTGCGCGACTGAGGGTCTCAATCCTGAATCGGTTCACAGTGCGCGGCTCCGGGTCGGACAGGGTCTCGTGGGCCGGATCGCGCAAAGTGCGGAACCCTTCGCCACCGACGACGCCCAGAACGCGCCGGGCTTCCGCTACCTGCCGGAGACGGGGGAGGAGATCTACCGCTCCTTCGTCGGCGTGCCCGTGCAGCGGCTTGGGGAGATCATGGGCGTCCTCGTCGTGCAAAACCGCACGCCCCGCCGCTACACCGAGGATGAGGTCGAGGCGCTCGAAGTCGTGGCCATGGTGATCGCGGAGATGACGGAGGCCGGCGCCTTCCTCGTCTCCGACGGTCTCGCGGGCGCAGGGCGCCGCTCCGGGCCCCTGATGATCGAGGGCTCGGCCGTTTGCGACGGGGTGGCGGAGGGCGTCGTCCATCTGCACGAGCCGCGTCTCGTCGTCTTCGATCCGATCGCCGACGATGTGGAGACCGAGCGCCGGCGCCTGGCCGAGGCCATGGCCGCGATGCGCGAAGACATCGACCGCATGATCGCAGCCGAGAGGCTCGGCCCCGCCAACGAGCATCGCGATATCTTCGAAGCCTATCGCATGTTTGCCCGCGACAAGGGCTGGATGCGCCGGCTGGACGAGGCGGTGGAAAGCGGCCTCGCGGCCGAGGTCGCGGTCGAACGGGTGCAGTCCGTGGTTCGCACGCGCATGGAGCGCGCGACCGATCCCTATCTGCGCGACCGGCTGCACGACCTCGACGACCTCGCGAACCGGCTGCTGCGCTACTTGACCAGTGGCGACGGCGTCGAGGAACTGCCCGAAGGCGCCGTGCTCGTCGCCCGCTCCATCGGCCCCGCGGAACTCCTCGACCACGCCGGCCGCATCCGCGCGGTCGTGTTGGAGGAAGGGAGCCACGGCAGCCACGCTGCCATCGTCGCCCGTGCCATCAACATCCCGATGATCATCGGCGCGGAGCGCATTACACGCGACGCCAATCCCGCCGACACGATCGTGGTGGATGGGGAACAGGGCCGCGTGCATCTGCGCCCCGAACCCTCGGTCCACACGGCGTTTCGCGAGAAGATCAGCCTCGAGAAGCAGAACCGCGCAGTCTACCGCCAACTCGCCCGTCTGCCCGCCACAACGACGGATGGCGCAACGGTAAAGTTGCGGATGAACGCGGGCATCCTCGCCGATCTACCCTCGCTCGAAGTCTCGGGCGCCGAAGGTGTGGGCCTCTTCCGGACCGAGCTGCAATTCATGATCCGCGGCAGCCTGCCGGGCCGTGAGATCCAGGCCGCGCTCTACGACCGGGTGCTCACGGCGGCCAGGGGGCGCGAGGTCGTGTTCCGCACGCTCGATATCGGCTCCGACAAGATCCTGCCCTACATCAAGCGCGCGGATGAGCCGAACCCCGCGCTTGGCTGGCGGGCGATGCGCGTGGCCCTCGACCGACCGCTCCTTTTCCGGATGCAGGTGCAGGCGCTCATCCGCGCGGCCAAGGGACGTCCGCTCAGCCTCATGTTCCCGATGATCACGGAAGCCTGGGAATACGACGCCGCCTGCGACAGCGTGCGGGCCGAGATCGACCGCCTGGCCGATCGCGGCGTGCCCCGGCCTGAAAACCTTCGCCTCGGCCTGATGCTGGAGACACCGAGCCTCGTCTTCGCCCCGGACCGGCTCTTCGAGAACGCCGATTTCGTAAGCGTCGGCGGCAATGACCTCATGCAGTTCTTCTTCGCCGCCGACCGCGAGAACGACCGCGTGCGCCGCCGCTACGACCTTCTGAACGAGACCGCACTGCGCATGCTCTCTGAAATCGTGCGCCGCTGCAGCGCCACCGGCACACCGCTCAGCTACTGCGGCGAGGCTGCGGGCCGCCCGCTCGAGGCGCTGGCGCTCGCGGCCATCGGTTTCCGAGAACTATCGATGCGGCCGGCCTCGATCGGCCCGGTGAAGCGCGCGCTGAGGGCGGTTGATCTAAGCGAGGCCTTCGGCGTGATCGAACACGCGTTCGCCGACGGTCATTCCTCTGCGCGAACCGCCCTTCGCGCTTGGCGCGAAAGCGTCAAGACGGCCGGTTGAGGCGCGCCGCGGTGGCCGATGTCTACGACTTCTGGGCCAACCGCCAGCCACAGGCCGATCTCGACGCCATCGACGCTTTTTGGGCGGCATTCACGGTCCAATCGGCGCGTTTTGACGCCATGCTTTCGGGCCGGGAACGGGCGAGCGGATCCGACACGATCCCAGGCCTGATGGCCGAGGCCCTTGGCCCGCTCGCCCACCGCATCTTTTGGGAGTTCGGCCCGGGCGAGGCATCTCCCGATGGGCCCGGTTTCTTTCTCGCCCTCACACCTGAGCTCTACGGCTCGAAGCGCCCGCTCGCCCGGGCCTTCGTCAATCGAGCGCCGACGCTTGCCGGCTGGTCCTTCGGCGATGCGCGCAGGTCTCTGCCCTCCACCGAGCCTCTGCTGGATCTCGTGGCCTCGCGCGCGTTCGGTCAGCAACAGCTCACCGGCGCTTGGGTCGCGCCCGGAACGCATCGCCGGATCGATGTCATCGGTCAGGGGCGCGGGGACGGCATCGATGGGCAGGCAGGCCTGCTCTTCTCCCTCGTCCTCGGCGAGGCGGTCGAGCGCGATTGGCTTGGAGAACTGACTGCGAAACCGATGCCGCCCAAGGGCCTCGCGGAAAGGCTTCGCCGCAGCGCCGCCGAAAATCGACCGACATGGATCGACCGCTTCGCCGAGGAGGCTCGCGCGCTACACCAAACCCTCGCCAACGATCTGCCGCATCTGCCCTTCGCCCCCAGCCGCAATCAGGCCGAAGCGACGCTCTTCAACGTTACCCCCCGCAAGGACGACTGGCCGCGCGCGGACATGATCACCTACCGAACCACGCGCCCCGACTACGCCGCAGCGCGCTTCGCCGCCGTCACCATCGCGGCCCCGCGCTTTTCCAGCATGGCCGAGAGCTTCCTCGCCCTGCGCCTCGCCCGCACGCCCGAGCATCCCTTCGAGGAGATCGAGGAGCGGGAGATCCTCGCCACCGCGATCGACACAGCCCTGCGCGAGGCGGAAATCGGCGGTGTCTTCGGCGAAGGTCATGGCCATGAACACGTCTATGTCGATTTCGCCGTCACCGAAATCGCGAAAGCGATTGACGTCGTCGGACGCGTCCTCCGCGAAGGCGGCCAAACCGCCCCGGGCCACATCCTCTTCGACGAAGACGGTCTGACCGACCTCACCCTGCCGGTCGAAAGCTGAGCCATAGTGGTCCGACCGGAACGGAGCGAACCCACGCGCGTCATCTCCGGGCTTGACCCGGGGATCCAGAACATCGCCAATTATCAAAGCTTTAGGAGAAGCGGGATTGCCGGATCAAGTCCGGCAATGACGGTATCGAAGGTCTCGGTCGGACCACTAGCTTTCCCCATTCTCACCCCCGACGATTGCGAAGGACGCTCCGCTCGCGGCAGAGTGTTCCGGCTGCCGCTTTTTCTTCACACAGCCGGGCTATCTCACCGATCATGAATTTCGTTCGTCGCGCCATCGTCGCCGTAACCGTCCTTGCGTTCGCGCTCCCCTTTGCCCTGCCATCGGCAGCGTTGGAGCTCGATCGCCGTCGTATGCTGTCTGCCAAGGAGCACGAGCCCTGGAAGGGCATCGGCCGCGTGAACGTCGCCGCGCATAGCGAGAAGGGTCACTGCACGGGCACGCTGATCGGCGAAGACCTCGTCGTGACTGCCGCACATTGCGTGTTCTCGAACGGTACCGGCAGGCAGTATGCACCCGGCAATGTGACCTTTGTCGCGGGCTGGCGGCTCGGCCAAAAGGTCGCTTATCGCAAGGCAAGCCGCATCATCGTGCATCCGGAATACGATCACTTGGCAGAGCTTACGCTCGACAAGATGGGGACCGATCTCGCGCTCATCCTGCTTGAGAGCCCGATCCCGTCGGATGTCGCGCCCCATTTCTCCTTCGGCAGGCTTTCCGGCGAGAAGGAGCCGCTGACGCTCCTCAGCTACCGACAGGACCGCGCCCATGCCCTGACCCGGCAGGACGGGTGCGAGCCAACGGCACTCCGCGGCACGCTTCTGGTGATGCATTGCGACGTGACCTTCGGCGCCTCTGGCTCTCCGGTCTTCGCCTCGATCAACGGCGAGGATCGGATCGTCGCAGTGATCTCCTCCAAGGGCCGCGACCGGGAAAAGCGCAAACCGCTCGCCTTCGCCGTCCGAGCCGACCTCGCCATCAGCTCCCTCTTGCCGGAGCTCCGCTAGGCCTCGGGAAGGTCCACGCTCCCCGCTCGCGAGGCAGTTGGCGGGAGGCCCGTGCCTGAAAGTCCCATCTCCAAATGCGTCAGCCGGTTTGCCACGCCATCGCCGGACCCGTCTTTCTGATCCGCTGGCAACGCCCTAAAGTTCTGAGGTGACACCGCCACACGCCGAACCGGGAAGCCAAAGGAACGGATCACCGGTAGTCATTTTCGCCGCCTAAGCAGAGATGCTCTGATCCGAGAACAACATGATCTGCGAGGGCATTGCGCATTTAGCCCGACCAGCGTTCGCCATTCCTTAACACCAAGCACGGTAGCCTGACGTGGGAGGGCGCGGAGCAAAGCCCCGTCGAAACGATCCGTGGTCGGGCGCAGCCCCGGACCGCCCGACCTCTTGAACACGCTCACCGCTCTGCCCACTTCTCCATCGTCGCGACGCCGAATGGGTCGCGTCACAGACCACGGGTCCGCCCACAGCGGGGGCCCAGCCACATATCGCTTATGAGAAGGATATGACGATGCGCACCATCGATCTCACCCCCCTCTACCGCTCCACTGTCGGCTTCGACCGCATGGCCGCGATGCTCGATCAGGTCATGTCGGGCGAGAATGCCGCGCCGAGCTACCCGCCTTACAACATCGAGAAGACTGGCGAGGACGCCTATCGCATCACCATCGCTGTCGCCGGTTTCTCCGAGGATGAACTGAACGCCGAGGTCCGCGATCAGGTGCTGACCGTGACGGCGAAGCGCGTTCGCGACGAGAGCGCGGCACAGCGCACTTATCTCCACCGTGGTATCGCCGAGCGTGGGTTCGAGCGGCGCTTCCAGCTCGCCGACCATGTCCGCGTCAACGGCGCCGGGGTCGAGCACGGCCTCCTCCATATCGATCTCGTGCGCGAGATCCCGGAGGCGCTGCGCCCTCGCACCATCGCAATCGCGAAGCGCGGTGGTACGCCACAAGTCGTAGAGGGCTGACGCTTGAGCACTTGGGTTCGGGCACCCGCCCGGCCCCACCCATGCAGCCCCGCCCAGCACCCCGCCACCCTGCCCAAATCGCCCGCCTATCCCGCAGGACGACAGCGCAACCCGCTCGTCGGCACAATATTCCTTCGCCTACAACGACTTTCGCGCACAATTCGGCGTGCGCCACGGCGGACAACCTTGACCCTTTGTCGATCTGAGTGATTATCACCCCCAACCGACTGACGCGGCATCAGACTGCGCATTCGGAGGGAGGATCACTGCATGCTCGACCGGACCGTGTCCGCCGACACATTCCCAAAGCTGCTCGCCCATAACGCCGAGCATCGTGGCACCTTGCCCGCGAGCCGCGTTAAGGAGTTCGGCATCTGGCAAAGCTGGACCTGGGCCGAGGTTTCGAACGAGACGCGCGAGATCGCTCTTGGCCTCATGGCGCTCGGCTTCCAACCCGGGGACCGGCTCGCCGTCATCGGCAGCAATCGCCCGCATCTCTACTGGTCGATGGTCGCCGCACAGATGGTCGGCGGCGTGCCAGTGCCGATGTACCAGGACGCAGTTGCCGAGGAGATGGTCTACGTCCTCGACCATGCCGAAGCCCGCTTCGTGATCGCTGAAAACCAAGAGCAGGTCGACAAGGTGCTGAGCGTGGCCGAGCGCCTGCCGAACCTTGCCCATTTGGTCTATCTCGATCCGCGCGGTCTCAGAAACTACGACCATACTACCCTGCACGCCCTCTCCGATGTGCAGAAGACCGGCGCCGCGGCCGAGGGCACCCATGGCGCCACGCTCGACCGCATGATCGCCGCGGCGGGCGGCAGCGATACCGCTGTCATGCTCTACACCTCGGGCACGACCGGCCGACCCAAGGGCGTGGTGCTCTCCCATGACAACATCCTGGTCACGGCGCGCTCGGCGGCAGAGTTCGACGGGCTCCAGGAGACGGACTCGATGCTCGCCTACCTCCCCATGGCCTGGGTCGGCGATTTCATCTTCTCAATGGGCCAAGCCTACACGACCGGCATGTGCGCCGCCTGCCCCGAGAGCGCCGAGACCATGATGCACGATCTGCGCGAGCTCGGGCCCTCCTACTTCTTCGCGCCGCCGAGGATCTTCGAGAACCTGCTGACGACGGTGATGATCCGGATGGAGGATGCGGGCCCGCTGAAGCGCCGTCTCTTCCACTACTTCGTCGACCACGCCAAGCGCATGGCGGAGAAGGAGAAGACCGGCGAGAGCGCCACGGGCATGGAGAAGTTCCTGAACGCCGCGGGGGAGCTGCTCGTCTTCGGGCCGCTCAAAAACATCCTTGGCATGTCCCGGGTGCGCGTCGGCTATACGGCGGGCGAGGCCATCGGGCCCGACCTCTTCAACTTCTACCGCTCGATCGGCATCAATCTGAAGCAGCTCTACGGCCAGACCGAAGCTTCGGTTTTCATCACGCAGCACCCCAACGACGCGGTTGAGCTGGAAACCGTCGGCGTGCCCACACCGGGCGTCGAAATCCGCATCGGCGACAATGGCGAAGTCTTTTACCGCTCGCCCGGCGTCTTTCAGGAGTACTACAAAAACCCGGATGCGACCGCCGAGACCAAGGATGCCGAGGGTTGGGTCGCCACCGGCGATGCGGGCTTCTTAGACGAGGCGACGGGTCAGCTTCGGATCCTCGACCGCGCCAAGGACGTGGGCAAGCTTTCCAACGGCAAGCTCTTTGCGCCCAAATACATCGAAAACAAGCTTAAGTTCTTCCCGAACATCCTCGAGGCTGTGGTTTTCGGGCATGAGCGCGAGAGCTGCATGGTCTTCGTCAACATCGACCTCAATGCGGTCGGCAACTGGGC
>JBCDFC010000122.1:0-13979 GCA_039178805.1 Pseudomonadota bacterium
AATGATCCCACGTTTCATGACCCCGACGTCGTCGAGCAAACGCTCCGCGGTTTTCTGGGTGCACTCGCGAGCACGTCGTCGCCGCTCCCGACGAATTCGGTGGACACGCCTCGTCCTGCGCCGTCGACCGACCAGGCGTTTCTCGACTTGCAGGACAAAGTCGAGCGACTTGCCCTCCGCAACCAGGAACTTGAAGCCCGACTTGTGCGCTCCACCGACTCCACGACCTACCGGTACAACCAGGCCGGCGCCCTCGTGCATGTCTATCGCGACGGCTCGGTCCATCTGAACCATGGCGGCACCGAGATGGGGCAGGGCCTCAACACCAAGGTCGCGCAGGTCCTGGCCGAGGCGCTGGGCGTGCCGCTCGACCGGGTGGCGATCACGGCCACCGCCACGGACAAGGTGCCCAACACCTCGGCGACGGCGGCGTCCTCCGGTTCGGATCTCAACGCCATGGCAGCGCTCGACGCGGCCGAGCAGATCAAGGCGCGGCTGAAAGAGCACCTGGTCGCCCTCCACGGTCGTCAAGTCGCCTTCGAGAACGGGCACTGGGTCGCCTCCGGTCGCCTCCTAGAGTGGTGCTCCGTGGTCGAAAGCGCCTATATGGCCCGCGTCTCCCTCTCCGCCGCGGGCTTCTACGCCACACCCGAAATCCACTGGGATCGCGCCGCCGGGAGGGGCAAACCCTTCTACTACTACGCCTATGGCGCCGCCTGTTCCGAGGTCGCGGTCGACACGCTCACGGGCGAGTATCGCGTCGAGCGTGTCGACATCCTCCACGATGTCGGCCGGTCCCTGAACCCCGCGATCGACCGCGGTCAGATCGAGGGCGGCTTTGTCCAAGGCATGGGTTGGCTCACGACCGAGGAGCTTGTCTGGGACGGGGAGGGGCGCCTCCGCACCCATGCGCCCTCGACCTACAAGATCCCCTTAGCCTCTGATCTACCACGGGATTTTCGTGTCCGCATCGCTGAGTGGTCGGAGAATTCGAAGCGCACGGTGAAGCGATCGAAGGCTGTTGGGGAGCCGCCCTTTATGCTCGCGATCTCGGTGCTGGAGGCGCTCTCCATGGCTGTGGCGAGCGTTGCGGATTACCGGATCTGCCCCCGCCTCGATGCGCCCGCCACGCCCGAACGCGTCCTGATGGCAGCAGAACGCCTGCGCCGGGAGGCAGGTGCATGAGCGAGGAGGCGCTGCGGACCCTGCTCGACTTCCCGGCCCCCTTGGTGCTGGCCGAGGTTACGGGCGTGAAAGGCTCCGCCCCGCGCGGCCCAGGCGCCCGCATGTTGGTCAGCGCTGCAGCGACGGCAGGGTCCATCGGCGGCGGGCGATTGGAGTGGGAAGTTACTGAGATCGCTCGCAGAATGCTGCAGGACGGGCAGCTGGAGCAAGAGGTCGCAATGCCCCTCGGCCCCGCACTCGGCCAGTGCTGCGGGGGCAATGTCCGCGTCACGCTCCGCCAGCTCGACAGGGCGGCACGAGCGGCGCTGGCCTCGGATCTTAGCGCCGAACGGGCAGGGCGGCCCACCGTGCTGATCTTCGGCGCCGGCCATACCGGCCTCGCGCTCGCCCGCACGCTCAGGCCCCTGCCGCTCACCGTCCGCCTCATCGACAGCCGCAGTGGGCAGCTTGTGGCAGCACCCGAGGGTGTCGAAGCTGTGCTCTCCGCCTTGCCCGAGGCGGAGCTGCGCGCAGCCCCGTCAGGCAGTGCGATCGTCGTCATGACCCATGACCACGGCCTCGATTTTCTACTGACGGCAGAGGCGCTTAGCAGGGGCGATGCAGCCTATGTTGGCCTGATCGGCTCGGCCACCAAACGCGCGCGGTTCGAGCGTTTCCTTGAGGATCAAACCCTGTCGGGCAGCGCGGCCGCTCTTACCTGCCCCATAGGTGCGGCAGGGCTCGGCGAGAAGCGGCCGGAGATCATCGCGCTCCATGCCGCGAGCGAGATCATGGCAGCGCTGTCGACCTATCGCCAGACATCGGCCGCGCAACCGCGCCGCGCCGCCGGAGAGGCGGGCTGATGGATCCGATCACGACCGCCCTCCTATGGGACTGGCTCGCCTTCGCCCTCCGCTGGCTGCATGTGATCACGGGCATCGCTTGGATCGGCTCCTCCTTCTACTTCATCGCGCTCGATCTTTCGCTGAAGCGTCATGGCGGTCTGCCCGCCGGCGTCGACGGTGAGGCCTGGCAGGTCCATGGCGGCGGTTTCTACAATATCCGCAAATACTTGGTCGCCCCCGACGCCCTGCCGGAACAGCTCACCTGGTTCAAGTGGGAGAGCTATTCGACCTGGCTCTCCGGCTTCGCGCTCTTGGCGGTGATGTACTATGCGGGCGCTGAACTTTACCTCATCGATCCCTCGGTGATGGACCTCACGCCGGCTGAGGCAGTGGGCATCTCGCTCGCCTCCCTCGCCCTCGGCTGGCTCGCCTATGACGCGCTCTGCCGCAGCCCCATCGGCCGCGATCAGACGCGGTTGATGCTGGTGCTTTTCGGGCTGCTGGTGGCGATGGCCTGGGGTTATACGCAAGTGTTTTCGGGCCGGGCTGCGCTCCTCCATCTCGGCGCCTTCACCGCGACGATCATGTCCGCCAATGTCTTTTTCATCATCATCCCCAATCAAAAGGTGGTGGTGGCGGATCTGAAGGCCGGGCGGGAGCCTGCGCCCCATCTCGGCGCCCAGGCCAAGCAGCGCTCGCTCCACAACAACTACCTCACGCTGCCGGTCGTCTTCCTGATGCTGTCGAACCACTACCCGCTGGCCTTCGCGAGCGCCTGGAACTGGGTGATCGCGACGCTTGTGTTCTTGATGGGTGTCACGATCCGTCATTACTTCAACACCTTACACGCGACGGGGCGGGGGCCGCTTTGGACTTGGGGGGCGACCGCGGCGATCTTTGCGCTGATCACGGCGCTCTCCTTCGCTCCACGCCCGCTGAAGCTGGAGCCCGAGGCGCAGGCCCTCGAGGGCGCTACGCTGAGGCTCGCCTCGGCGGCGGAGTTCGAGGAGGTGCATGTGACCGTCCTCGGCCGCTGTGCCATGTGCCATGCGGCGGAGCCGTTCTGGGACGGCATCGTGCGTCCGCCCAAGGGCGTGGTCTTGGAGACCGAGGACGATGTCCTGCGCCAGGCGCGCGCGATCTACCTGCAGGCGGCCCACACGAACGCCATGCCGCCGGGCAACATCACCTATATGGAGGATTGGGAGCGCGCCCTGATCGCCCGCTGGTACCGCGATGGCGTGGCCGGCGACTGAGACCGGCGGCGCTCCGCCTTAGCCGGCCGAGGCCATCGCCTGACGATAAAGCGTGAAGGCCACGTCGTCGGCCGCGAAGGGATCGACCGCGTCGATGGTGACCGTCTCCCCCGCGGGCACGGCCCGCACGAGCCGGACCCCATGCGCGAGCCCGATGGGTAGCGCCGCCTGCGCCGCTTCCGATCCTGCGGGCATGAGCTTGCCCCAAACCGTGTAGCCGCCCTCGCCGTCCAGCGTCTCGCCCGGGGTGAGATCGCGCTTGGCGACTGCTGCGACCGTGCCGCGCATCGCCCGGCTCTGCCCCGTGGGCTCCCCTCGCAGTGCTGCATTCAGGACCGAGATCGAAAGCTCCAACCCGATGAGGTGGAAGGGCTTGTACATCGCCGCGAAGCGCCCCGTGGCATCGGTCGGCAGCCCGTACTGGCGAAAGCAGGCGGCGGCGTAGTCGTTCGGCGCCTCCAGCACGACATAGACGCCCCAGCGCAGGTCGCGGAACACGGGCCGCCCGTCGCGCTCGAGGCTCGAGACGACTTCGACGAGGCCGTCCTCATGCTCCTCGAGCTGACCGCCGAGCCTGCGCGGGCGCAGGATATGCGCGAGATCGTCGACGCCGGCTGCGGGGAAACCGAGCCCCGCCGCAGGCACACCCAGCCCGCAGGCATTGGCGATGGCCGCCATCTCGATGGCGCTCTTCGTGCCGTCGAGAAAGGAGTTGAACATCTGCGGGTTCATGCCGGCGGCCTGCGCGGCCTCAGGCGTGAGGCCGTAATGCTCCCACACGGTGTCGGGCGTGACGGCGTGGTAGAGGGGTAGATACTTCGTCCCCTTGCCGGCGGCCGCCACGCGGAACCCGGCTGCACGGGCCCAGTCCACCATCTCGGCGACGAGCGCCGGTTGGTCGCCATAGGCCATGGAGTAGACGACGCCCGCCGCCTCGGCTTCGGCCGCAAGGACGGGACCCGCCAGCACATCCGCCTCGACATTCACCATGACGACATGGCGCTTGGCGGCGATGGCGGCGCGGGCATGGGCGATGCCGGCACGCGGGCTGCCGGTCGCCTCGATCACCACCTCGACATCTTCGCGCGCGGCGAGCGCTGCGCCGCTGTCGAGAAACGCCGTCGCATCGATCTGCGCCCCATCCCAACCAACGCCTCGGCAAGCGGCGCGGGCGCGATCGGGATCGAGATCTGCAATCGCCGCCACCTCGAGGCCCGGGATCGTCGGCACTTGCGCCAGGAACATCGAGCCGAACTTCCCCGCCCCGATCAAACCGGCGCGCACCGGACGCCCTGCAGCGGCGCGCGCGGAAAGGCGGGGCATCAGGTTCATGGCGGGCTCCTGTTCGGGCGAAGGGCTCGGGGATTGGGCCGGACCCTAGAGGAGCACGTGCCTTCGGACCAGCGGCTGCCGGTGGGCGACTGCCAGCGGGCGGCTGGCCGTGGGCGCGCGGGCATGCAAGGGTCCGGCAGCCCGACCCGCCTGGCCCGGAGTCCAGCCCATGCATCATCTCGCCAACCCCTGGCGCCGCCGCGGTCTGCCCGAGGGCCCGCATCTCGCCTCCGGCACCGTCGTCTCAGACCCGTCAGGAGTGCGGGCGCTCCTGGCGAAATGCCCGAAGGCGGCGGCGAGCCCGCTCCTCGCGCTTCCTGCGCTGGCCGAGACGCTGGGGATCGGGGCGCTCCACGCGAAGGATGAACGCGATCGGCTGGGCCTCGGCAGCTTCAAGGCGCTTGGTGCGACGCATGCCATTGCCCGAGCCGCGGATGAGCGGGTGGCGGCAGGCACGGCAGAGAGCCATGCGACGGCACTTGAAGGGGTGACCTATGTCTGCGCCTCGGCCGGCAATCACGGCCTCTCGATGGCCGCCGGCGCGCGGCTCTTCGGTGCGGCCGCCGTCGTGCTGATCGCAGCGACAGTGCCCGAAGCCTTCGCCGCGCGCCTCACCGCGAAGGGTGCGCGGGTCATTCGTCATGGTGCTGCCTACGACGATGCGATGGCCGAAGCGCGGCGCCTCGCGGTGTCGGAGGGCTGGGTGCTGCTGTCGGATTCGAGCTGGCTCGGCTACACCGAACCGGCATTGGCGGTGATGGAAGGCTATCTCGCGACCGCGGCAGAGGCTGCGTCTGAACTGCCCTCTCCCCCGACCCACGTCTTTCTGCAGGCGGGCGTCGGCGGCTTCGCAGCAGCGGTGGCCGGCTATCTCCGCCGGGCTTGGAGCGACGGGCCGCGCATCGTGGTCGTTGAGCCTGAGGCTGCGCCCTGCCTGATGGAGAGCCTGCGTTCTGGCTTCCCGCGGCGCGTGAGCGGGCCTGACAGTGCCATGGGGCGTCTCGACTGCAAGGAACCGTCGCATCTCGCCCTCGCCGGCTTGGCCGAAAGCGCCGACGATTCTGTCTGCGTCGGGGAGCGCGCGGTGGCAGAGACGGTGGCGTGGCTTGCAGCGGAGGGTCTAGCCACGACGCCGTCGGGCGCGGCGGGCATGGCCGCCATTCGGCACGCTGGCGCGGTGCGGGCGGCGCTCGGCCTCGACCGGCAGGCCCGGGTGCTCATCTGGCTGACGGAGGGGCCGGAGACGCCGCCTGAATGAAGTGCTCGGGATTGTTGACAGGCTCTGCGCGCTGCTCCCTCAGGCATTTGAGAAAGTGCTCGCGACCGCGCCCGCCCACGACAGGTTTGCGCGATTCGCGCGAACGAAGAGCTAACGGCTGTTCGGCACACCCGTCTGGTGTTGCGAGGGATTTGTGGGGAGCGTTCGCTGATCCTTAAGCTCTTGCGATGCAACCTGTCGTGGGAGGGCGCGGCGCTGAGCCTGTGATCGCGTCCCGGCCTAAGTGGTTGCGCGATCTCCAGTGTATCAGCCCGTGGGCGTGTCGCTGATGGCGCCGCTGATGAGGTTCTCGCGATAGAGGGCATCGAGATCGAAACCATCGACTGGCAAGGGGCGGATGCTGGCCAGGCGTCGCGCTTGCAGGGTCGCCGCGAGGCGCGCTGCCGCTGCTCCGCTCATGGCATCGACCGCCTCGAAGCGGATCGTCGCCCCTGATCCGAGGCGGCCGAGTTGGGGTAGGTCGGCGGTAATGGCTGCGGCGATCTTGGCATAGCCGCCCGATGTTTGGCGGTCGGCGAGGAGCAGGATGGGCTGCCCTGAGCCCGGCACCTGCACAGCGCCCGTTACGATCCCGTCCGATGTGATATCGGCGCCAAGCCCAGGGGCGTCGCTATGGCTGAGCTTCGGCCCTTCGAGCCGCACACCCATTCGATCCGACCGGGTGGAGATCCGCCACAACGCACTCAGGAAGAGCGCTTGGGTCTCATTCGAAAAGTGATCGGCTTGGGGTCCCATGACGACCCGGATCAGCGCGGTCTCGCCGCTCGGAGCGCGCGGTGGCAGCGCGAGTTCGGGCCTCTTGGACGGTTCGGCCGCGATGATCGGCAGGCGGTCGCCTGCGATGAGCGCGCGTCCTTCGAAACCGCCGATGCCCGCGCGCGAGAGCGTCGCGGCCGCGCCCAGCACTGGGGTCACGTCGAAGCCGCCCTCGACCGCTAGGTAAGCCGTCGCGCTCTCCCTGAGCGGGCCGACGCGCAGCCTGTCGCCGCGGCCCAATGTCAGGCTCTGCAAGCCGGCGATTGTCTGCACCGCGCCATCGGCGGCGGTAAGCTGCATCTCGAGGGCGGCACCGGCGGTTGCGATGCGAACGGGGCTTTCAGCCTCGATCAGGGGGCCGAGGAACCGCATCTCGAGTGCTGGGGTCGCAGGGTCTGCGCCCACGAGCGCGTTGGCTTCCGACAAGCTTTCGCGATCGAGCGCACCGGAGGGCGGCACGCCGAACCGCTGTAGCCCCCGCCGGCCGCCATCTTGGAGCGTGGCCGCAAGGCCAGGGTCGATGAGGCGAAGCGCGCTCACAGAGCCGCCTCCCGCGGGACGGGGGTGGGTTGCCAGTCGCCGGCCTCCGCCGCCGCGGCGATCTCGCGGTAGCGGGGCTCCGGCAGGGGATCGAAGCTTACCGCGTCCCCGGGTGCGAGGAGTGCCGGCTCGGCCGCACCGGTGTCGAAAAGCTGCACGGGCGTCCGCCCGATCAGATGCCAGCCCCCGGGGCTCTCCACCGGATAGATCACCGTCAGCCCAACCGCGATCGCGACCGAGCCGGCGGGCACGGCCGTGCGCGGATTGCTGCGCCGGGGAAAGTCGATCGCCTGCGGTAAGTCGCCCATATACGGGCAGCCGGGTAGGAAGCCGATCATATAGACATGATGCGCCGTCCCCGCATGAAGGTCGACGACGGCGCCAGGGCTCATCCCCGCCCGGGCCGCGACATCCGCAAGATCGGGAGCATAATCGCCCTCATAGCAGGCCGGCAGCCGCCAGTGCCGTGCCTCCGATGCGGCATCGACCCGGCCTGCGATCATGGCATCGCGCAGCGCCGTCTCGACCGCTGGCGCATCGATCTCGAGCGGGTCGAACTGGACGAGCAGCGACCGGAAGCTCGGCGCCGTTTCGACCACCCCTGCGGGCGGTTTTGCCGAGATGAGCGCGTCGAGCGCCAGCACGGCCGCGCTCAGCGCCCGGTCCTTCTCCTTGCCGAACTCCACGATCAGGGCCGCGTCGCCGAAGGGCAGAAAGCGCGGCTCCGGCAGCGAAGTCTGCGAGTGGGCCGTTGGGGAGGGGGGCAGGCCGCTCATGGCGTCTCCAGTCGTCGTCGCACTCAGAGCTAGAAGCTCGCCGCAGCCTCGTCCATGCTCCATCGGCAGGTGACGGCGGAAAAGGGCGTAGCGGATGGCTCGGCGGATCAACATCAACGCGGATATGGCCGAGGGCTGGGGCGCCTATGACATCGGCGACGACGAGGCGCTGCTGCGTATCGTCAAGAGCGCCAACGTGGCCTGCGGGATGCATGGCGGCGATGCGAGCGTGATGCATTGTGTCATCCGCGCGGCCGAGGCTGCCGGCGTGAGCATCGGTGCGCATCCCGGCTTCAACGATCTTTGGGGGTTCGGGCGGCGGCAGATCCGCATGAATGCCGATCAACTCGAATACCTCGTTGCCTATCAGATCGGCGCGATGCTGGGCATGGCACGCTATTCCGGGATCGCGGTCACGCATGTGAAGGCGCATGGCGCGCTCAACAACATGGCCTGCAAGGATGCCGACTATGCGGCTGCGATTATGCGGGCGCAGAAGACGGTCGCGCCAGACGCCATCGCGCTTGTCATGCCCGGCACGGAGATGGAGCGGGCAGCGAAAGACGCGGGGCTCCGGGTCGGGCGCGAGGCTTTCGTCGACCGGACCTATGAGGACGACGGGAACCTCACGCCGCGCAGCATCCCGGGCTCGGTGCTGAAGGACCCGAAGGTCGCGGCGGAACGGGTGGTGAAGATGGTGCTTGAGGAGACCATCGTCTCACGCCACGGCACGCCGCTGCCGATCGGCTTCGACAGCCTGTGCGTCCACGGCGATGAGCCGACTTCCGTGGCGGTCGCCAAAGCCGCACGTCAGGCGCTGGAGGCGGCCGGGGTCGAGATCGTGACGCTGCCGGAGATGCTGTCCTGATCCAGCGGGGCCGCAACCTTTCAGCCGCGCGGTTGGAGATAGGTGCTACGGTTCCGGTCGATATGGTCGAGGAGACGGTAGTCCTCGGCTAGTGCCGCGCGGAGATCGGCTGTGGTCTGCGGTGACAGGGTAAGATCTTCGGCCTCGCGCATGCCCGTCTTCTCGCGCCGCATCGCCGCCGGTGGTTCTCCCAACCAAGAGGCGACCGTTTCGTTGAGGAGCGGCAGGTCTTCGTAGAGCGCCGCCATGATTAGGTGTTCGTCGAGCGCTCGCGCAGCCTCCTCGAACCTGGCCGATGGCGTGAGGTAGAGGCAGTGGCTGTTGAGGCGGGTGCGGGCAGAGGAGGCGAGGAGCCCGCGCACGAAGGCATCGGGCTCGAGCGCCAAGGCCCCGGTCTTCACTCGGCTGCGCGGTAGCGCCCTGGTGCGGGCGCGGTTCCGGATGAAGGCGAGGTTCGAGAGGAAGCGGTCCACCGGATCGCGAAGCACCGTCACCGCCCGCACGCGTTTCCGCGTCCGGATCGGCGCCCAGATGGGGTGGTGGCCTTCCAGGAAGCGCGCCGTTGCAACCGGATCGGGCCGACCGATGAGCGAGCCGGCGCGGGCCGCGAAACCGCGTGAACTGCGCACCATCCATCGCCTAAGTTGGTCATGGGTGCGGGCAACGCCGTGGTCCCAGCCGTCGAGACTGCGTCCCAAAAGCTTCGCCCGCGCTTCGGCGGGGAAATGGCTGCCGAGCATCAGCGCCAGACTGGTCGAGCCGGTCTTGGGGATGCGCATAAGGAAAAGGACCTCGTCGTTCGGTCGGAAGGCCGTCATGACCCTTGGTCCCAAAACCCGCCTGCGGCGACGGGAAGCTGCCTGGGGTCGGGATACTACGCTGGGTGGCGAGATTTCCCATGACCCATCTGCGGCGAGCGGCGCCCATGCCGCAATCGCTTCAACACATCGTACTTTCCAGAGTAATTCCACGTATATTTTGGAAACTAATTTCATAAAGGGCGATTATGTGGCCGCATGACGCAGTGAAAGATCCAATAGCGCGCCATCTCTCCCGGCACGAACAGATTGGCAGAAAGGAGACCGCCAAATGACGATCGACTTTGTTTTTCTGCTCATGCTCTTCACCTTGGGTGGTGGGCTTGTACACGCAATCATGCATCTGCGGGCAACGCGCCGCATGATGGAAAGCGGTGAGGACACTGGTGGGCTGCCGCGAGTATATCGCCGCCGCACTAGAAATCCTGGCCAGGCCTGACATCGAACTCTTGGGACGGCCTTGATTGGCCGTCTCTATTTTTCCCTGCGACGGATTGTCTTGAGTTATTCTGCCGCTTCCACGAGGAAACCGCCTGATTGTCGTGTCCAGAGGCGTGCATAAAGGCCGCCCTGTTCTAGAAGCACTGTGTGGCTGCCCTGTTCGACGATCCGGCCCTCGTTGAGGACGACAATGCGATCCATGGCCTGGATCGTGCTCAAGCGGTGGGCGATCGCGAGGACCGTGCGCCCCTCCATCACGGCTCGTAGGGCGGCTTGGATCTCCGCCTCGACTTCTGAGTCGAGCGCGGAGGTCGCTTCGTCGAGCACGATGATCGGCGCGTCCTTGAGGATCGCGCGGGCGATGGCGATGCGCTGACGCTGTCCGCCCGAAAGCTTCACCCCGTTCTCGCCGAGATGCGCGTCGTAGCCTTCGCGCCCGCGCGGATCGCGAACGGTTTGGATGAACTCATGGGCGGCGGCCCGCTCTGCCGCGGCGACCATCGCCTCCTCGCTCGCGTCCGGGTTGCCGTAGAGGATGTTCTCGCGGGCCGAGCGGTTGAAGAGCGCGGGCTCTTGCGTGACCGTCGCGATCTGGCTGCGCAGCCATTCCTGCGGCAGGTGCGCGATGTCGTGGCCGTCGATGAGGATCCGCCCACCTTCGAGATCATGGAGGCGAAGGAGGGCCGCGACCGTCGTGCTTTTGCCCGCGCCCGAGGGACCGACGAGCGCAACTTTTTCGCCCGGCGCAATGTCGAGATCGATGCCGTCGATGCCGCCGCCCCGCAGCCGTCCGTATTTGAACGTGGCGGCCTCGAAAGCGACCGCCCCGCTCGCACGGTCGCGCGGTGCTTGGGCATCGTCGTCATCCAGCAGCGTATGGGGCGGGGAGAGGGTCCGCATCCCGTCCTCGAGCACGCCGATCTCGGTAAAGATCGTCATCGCGACGAAGCTGATCCAGCCGGACATTTGCGAGAGGCGAGTGGCAAGCAGCCCGGCAGCCGCAACATCGCCGATGCTCGCGCTCCCGACGCTCCATAGCCAGAAGCCCGCGCCGATTAGCGCCGCGGGTAGCACGCCGGAGAGGAAGGCGAGCAGGGAGCGGAAGCGCCAGACCGTATTGCCGAAATCCAAGCCGGCGCTGCGATACCGGCCGATCGCCGACTGGGCGCGGTCTTCCTCGCGGCCCGTGTGGGCGAAGAGCTTTACAGTCTCGATATGGCTGATCTGGTCGACGAGCGTGCCCGAGAGCGCCGAGCGGGCGTCGGCCCGTTTGCGCGCCTTCTCGCGGATCGCGGGCAGGTAGCTGCGCACAAGCTGCAGATAGACGCCGAACCAGACGATAAGGATCGTCGCGAGAAGGCCCGAGGAGGCGCCGAGGACAAGCAGGCTCCCCACCACGGCCGCGATGCCATAGGCGATGGCGTTCAGGAACTCGTTGGTGGCCTGCGCCGCAGCATTGGCCGTTTGCAGCTCTTTCTGACTGATCCGCCCGGCGAAGTCGTCCTGAAAATAGCTGACCGCCTGGCCGAGCGTGTGCCGGTGGAGCCGCCAGATGCTGAGATGGCTAAGCCCGGGCGCGACCGAGATCGAGGAGATGCCCGAGTTGATCGACATGAGCCCCGGGCGGACGAGGAGCATGAAGAGGCCGATCCCGAGAAGCGTGAGCCATTCGGCTGCGAAGAAGCTCTCGCGCCCGGCCGAGACCTCTGCCTGCCGGGCAAGGTCGATCGCGTAGCCGACGAGGAATGCGCCAAACGCCTCGGCCGCGCCGAGCGTGAAAGAAACGGCACCGAAGATCCAGACCGCAGGCTCCGAGCCGCGGATGAGCCAGCGGTAGAACGGCCAGGGGCGCCGCGGCGGCGGGCCGTCCGCCTCGGCGAAAGGATCGAACAGGGTTTCGAAAAAGCGGTTCATCTTTCGTCCAAATCGTCTTTCGCTGCTGCCCCGGCTCCGAAACTGGCCCCGCTGTCACGTGGTTGCCTGCGATGTAGAGGCGCCGGCGGCGATGTCCCCAATGGCGGCGATGCTATTCCGCCGCAGTGGAGGCCTCTTCGGCGCAACTGTCGATGAAGCCGCCCGACTGCCGCGCCCAGAGCCGGGCGTAAAGGCCATCGCGGGCGAGCAGTTCTTGATGCGTCCCGTCCTCGGCGATGCGGCCCTGATCGAGCACCACGATGCGGTCCATCGCCTGGATGGTGCTGAGGCGGTGCGCGATGGCGATGACCGTGCGGCCATCCATCAGCTTGCCGAGGCTTTCTTGGATCGCGGCTTCGACCTCGCTGTCGAGGGCGGATGTCGCTTCGTCGAGGATCAGGATCGGTGCGTCCTTCAGCACCGCGCGTGCGAGCGCGATGCGTTGACGCTGTCCGCCCGAGAGCTTGACGCCCCGCTCGCCCACATGCGCGTCGAGACCCCGGCGGCTGTCCTGATCGTTCAGGTCGCCGATGAAATCGGTCGCTGCGACCTTGGCGATGGCTGCCATGATCTCATCATCCGTCGCCTCGGGTCGGCCGTAGCGAATGTTCTCGCGGATCGAACGGTGGAGGAGGGCCGTGTCCTGCGTGACCATGGCGATGCGGCTGCGGAGGCTCTCTTGCTCAACGCTTTGGAGATCCTGGCCGTCGATCAGGACGCGGCCCTCTTCGGGATCGAAGAAGCGGAGGGCGAGGTTCACGAGGGTTGATTTGCCGGCACCCGAGCGGCCGACGAGGCCGACTCGCTCACCGCCCCGGATCTCGAGATCGATGCCGCGCACGCCGCCTGCGCCGCGGCCGTAGTGGTGGTGGACATTGGCGAAAGTGATCGCGCCGTCGCTGAGGGCGAGCGGCTTCGCATGCTCGGCATCGGGCATCTGAAGGGGCTTGGCGATGGTCTCCATACCCTCCTGGATCGTGCCGACGTTTTGGAAGAGCGTCGAGACGGTCTGCATGATCCAGTCGACAAGGCCCGACATGCGGAGCGCGATGGCGACGGCGGCGGCGACGGTTCCGGGTGTCGTGGCGCCGAGGGTCCAGAGATAGACCGCGTAGCCGACGACCCCGCCGTAGAGGATGAGATGGAGCGTCGCCATGCCCGTCTGAAGATAAGTGTAGAGCCGCGTCTGCCGGGCGAAGGTCCAGCGGAAGTCGTTCATCGCTTCCTGCGCGTAGGCGTCCTCGCGTTCCGCATGGGCGAAAAGCTTCACGGTCTGGATGTTCGTATAGGCGTCGACGATGCGGCCCGCGAGGAGCGAGCGCGCCTCGGCCACGTCCTTGCCGGCCGCGGTGATGCGGGGCACGAACCATGCGGCAAGCGCGATGAAGCTGAAGAACCAGAGACCGAGCGGGATCAGAAGCCGCGCATCCGCCCCGCCGAGCACGATGGCCGAGCCCACCGTGAAGATGATCGCGTACCACATGGCATCGGTCACCTGGAACACGGCGTCGTTGATCGCCGGGGCAAGCTGGATTTGCTTGTTGGCGATGCGCCCCGCGAAATCGTCGGCGAAGAAACCCATGGATTGGCGCAACATCTTCCGATGCGTGCGCCAGCGGATGAGCGCGCCCATGGCCGGGAAGAAGCCCTGACCCGTGACAACCGCCCAGCCGATCATCGCGATGGGGGGCAGGAACACGCCGATGCCGATCATCAGCGACAGCATCTGCCAATGATCGTCCCACAGCGTCTCGGGGTTGGCCGTCGCCAGGATATCGATGAGATGGGCGGCGAGCCCGACGAGTGCTGCCTCGGAGAGCGCGGTGACGAAGCCGAACGCCATGCCGCCCGCGATCACCCAGCGCGCGGGCCAGAGGAAGTAGAAGATGAAGGGCATAAGCCGGTTCGGGAAATCCGCCCGTTCGTCATAGGCCTGATAGGGGTCGATCAGGCGTTCGACGCGACCGAGCGCGGCGGTGACATGGCGGGC